>JAUMXD010000108.1 GCA_030529305.1 Allobrachymonas sp. | reverse complement strand
CGGTTTGCGCCGCAGACAGCGGCAGGGGCGGAATGCCCAGGGCGGCCCGCTCGGCGACGTGGGTGCGATAGTCGTTCAACATGAAAAAACTCCTCTTGCTGGGTTTTGTAAGTAGTGGTTCACGGTGGCCGCTGCCCTTTGGCATTGGGGATGCATCGGCACAAACGTGCAGCCTGTTGTCACGCCCATGCAGCCGAGCCTTGCGCCGATTGGACGCAGCAGGTGCGGCCCATGCAGACGTTGAATGCGACTGCGTTTGACCCATTGCATCCACTGCGCGCGCTTGGGCTTTTATCCATTGGCTGCCGCTGGACGTTGAAGCCACGTGAACACAGAGCTGGCAGCTGAAGCGCGCCAGAGTGCCAGCGGCCCGCTGGCGCACAGCGCAACACGGCTCAGCGCATGCAGCAACTGACTGCAACCAAATCATGCCAGATTGCGTGTGTGTTTGCTGTGGGAAAAACCCGAGCGCCACGCTGGGCTGGGTCATTGCATGGGGGCATGACAAGGCGGGCGAAGTGAGTGTTTGATTTGGCAGGCTGTGTTGTTGGCCTTGCACCCTTGGCGCGCGTGCCGTGTGTTGCTCAACCGCTCCGCAAGCAGGGTGGCGCTTCTTTTATGTTTTTGCTTGCTGGGCAGCAGAGCCGTTGCGCTTGTTGCGTGGCTGCATGTGCAAATGAAGTGCGCACCTTTGATGCCGCCACGTGCCAGCGCGCGCTTGGCCTGTTCCCTGCCCTGCAAAAGAAGAAGCCGCCCGTGCGTTTGGCACACAGGCGGCTGGTAGTGCTTAAAAGCCGGTGCTCAGTGCAACAGGCTGGCGGTGGGGTTGGCTTTGAGGTCGTCTTCGCGCGCTTGCTGAACAGAGTTGCGGCAGCCATCGGCCACGCGGCCACCTGCGCGGGTGTCGATCATCATCGACTTGTTGCCTGTTTGCAGCCAGTACGCGGTTTTGGCGGCGTTCTCCAGGCGCACAACGCCGCTGGAGGTGGGCACGCGGCGCATGGCGTAGTGGCGGCCGCCGGGCACGCGCACATCGAATTCGTCGCCCTGGGGCGTGATGGTGGCCAGCCCTTCGTCGCAGCGGAAGTCGCCCGTGAACACGGGGAAGCCGCCAGCTACGTCAGGCACCATGGTGGGCGCTGCGTGCTGGTGGGTGGGTGTGCTGGTGTGGGTTTTGGCTTTGGCAGCTTTTTTCTTGCTGGCCTTTTTCTTCACCGTTTTTTTGGCGGGGGTTTTTTTAGCCGCGGCTTTCTTGACGGCAGCCGGCTTCTTGGCGGCGGTTTGGGCTTGTGCGCTGATGGCCGTGGTGCAGGCGGCCAGAGCTACGGCCAGGGCGATGAGGGTCTGTTTCATGGGCGTTACTCGATTCAAAGAAAAGCAAAGAGAGGAAGATTATTGCAAGGAAGATCTTGAAGATGTGTGAGCATCCGTATCAAAAACGCTGCGTAACCCGTCGATTTGGCAAAGAAATTTGAAAAAGTTCACGCTGCGCCAGATGGCCGTGTGTAGATGTCGGGATGTCAGTTCAGGTATGGCGATTGGATGAAAAGCGCATTGGCTTCTGCCCTGCCCTTTTCATCTGGGCAGATGCGGGTGAGCTGCTGGCTTGCGCGGCGTCTTGGCTCTTGCTTGCTTGGCCTGTAGTTGATCAAGCGCTGCAAAAAGAGTGTGTAGCCAAATGGCTGGTTGAATGGCCGCGCCGCTGCATCAAGCCCTGGTGGGCGTGGTGGCCGGCGCAGTGGGCGCAGGCGTTGGTTCGGCAAACAGGGCTTGCACGCTGGCGGGCAGGGTTTGGCCGGTGGCGTGGGCGCGCTCCAGCACTTGCCAGAAGTAGCGGTAGCTGGCCCGGTCGTGCAGGCGGCGTTCGTGGCTGATGGGGGCCCATTGGGCGGCGTGGCCTGCGGCGATGATGGCAGCAGCCTCTTGCACCAGATCTTCGTCTGGCCTGAAGGCGGCCAGAATCGGGCGGATTTGATTGGGGTGAATGCTCCACATGCGCGAGTAGCCCCACTGCCGCGCAGCCATGGTGGCCGCACGGGTCACGGCGGCCTGGTTGCTGAATTCCGTTACCACGCAGTGCGAGGGCGTTTTGCCCCAGGCAT
Organism: Allobrachymonas sp.; assembly: GCA_030529305.1. The sequence continues at coordinate 1,660 of JAUMXD010000108.1, read as the reverse complement.
GGCAGGCCGATGCGATTTGCAGCTTGGCCTGCACCACCAGTGGGTGGGTGCATTGCCCGTCTATCTGCATGGCGTGCGCGCCAATGGCGCCGCCGTGGCTGGAAACAAAGTCCATCAGCCCAAAGCTGATCGAGGCCACGCGCGGATGCCCGGCGATGGTGAAGACGCGGTGCACGGCCAGGGGCGATTCCACCAAAACGTGTAGCGGAATGTGGCTGCCACCCGCCGCGTCGATGTGGCGTGCGGCGCGGTCGATCTCGTCCACCGACTCGATTTTGGGAATCATGATGTGGCGCAGCTTGTGCCCGGCGCGCGTGAGCAGAATGTGCAAATCGTTGGCAAAGGCCGGGTGATCCAGCGGGTGCACGCGCACGGCCACACGCGCATCGGCCGTGCTGCCAGCTGCCAGATCGGCCACCAGCGCAGCGTGGTCGGCCTCGCGGCCAACGGGGGCGCCGTCTTCGCAGTCCAGCGTCACGTCCATGACGCAGGTGCCAAACTCCTGCGTCAGCTCGGCTTGCAGTTGCAGGCTGCGCACCATGCGGCTGGGGATGCCGCTGTAGTGGTCGCACACGGGCAGCACGCCGGTTCGGGCCTGTGCGCCCAGCAGGATTTCGCGGGGGTGTTGTTGAAGCTGGGCCATATGCGTGGGCCTTTCGGATGGTTTTTGTGTGGCTGCTTATAGGGTGGGTTGAGTGCAATCGTTGCCGTATTGCTGCTGAATTGCTGGCTAGGTTGAAGCGCTGCCTGTCCAGTCGGCGTTCAATCACGTTGATCACGGCCAGATGCAAAAAGCCAGCAAGGGGCAAGCAAGGAGCACGCGCTGGCTGGTTCTGCCGCAAACAGCCCGCCTGCAACGATTCAATGGTTGCCTGCTGCTGGCCGCTGTTTGTGTCGATCCATGCGGCCAGCTGGACGTGGCCTGTTTACAGCAGGTGCTTGACGCCTTCTTTCTCGCCCTCCAGCTCGGCCAGGGTTTTGTTGATGCATTCCTGGCTGAAGGCGTCGATCTCCAGCCCTTCCACCACTTTGTAGCGGCCGTTTTCGCAGGTGACCGGAAAGCCGAACATCACGTCTTTGGGGATGCCGTACCAGCCCTGGCTGGGCACGCCCATGGTGACCCATTTGCCGTTGGTGCCCAGCGCCCAATCGCGCATGTGGTCGATGGCGGCATTGGCGGCGCTGGCGGCAGAGCTCAAGCCGCGTGCTTCGATGATGGCCGCGCCGCGCTTGCCCACGGTGGGCAGGAAGGTGTTGCGGTTCCATTCCTCGTCGCCAATCATGTCTTTGACGCTTTGGCCGTTGATGGTGGCAAAACGGTAGTCGGCATACATGGTGGGCGAGTGGTTGCCCCACACGGCCATTTTTTCGATGGAGGCCACGGGTTGGCCGGTTTTTTCGGCGATTTGTGACAGCGCGCGGTTGTGGTCCAGGCGCAGCATGGCGGTAAAGTTTTCGGGCGGCAGATCAGGCGCGCTCTTCATGGCGATGTAGGCGTTGGTGTTGGCGGGGTTGCCCACCACCAGCACTTTCACGTTGCGGCTGGCCACGGCGTTGAGCGCCTTGCCTTGCGTGGTGAAGATTTGCGCGTTGGCCGCCAGCAGATCGGCGCGCTCCATGCCCGGGCCGCGCGGGCGTGCGCCCACCAGCAGGGCGTAGT
>JAUMXD010000107.1 GCA_030529305.1 Allobrachymonas sp. | reverse complement strand
CCAGCCGTCCGGGCGTGGCAAGCGTCCACTGTTGCGGCGGCGTCTTGTCCTTGCCCGCCTTGCCTGCCTTGCCTTGTCCTTCTTTCCGGCTGAACCGCGCATCAATCCCCGCCATTCGGTGGAACTTGCCCTGATCCAGCCCGTACTCGCCCATCACCTCGCCGGCGATCTGCATCACCCGCTCGTAATCCGTCAGGTAGGCTTCTGTCTTGCGGGTGTAGCCCACCGTGGCCGCAATCTTTTGCAGCATGCGCGCCAGGAAGTTCTGCACCTGCACCAGCAACTGCTTGTTCTTCTTGCCCAGCGCCCGCCAGAACTCAGGCTCCATGAAGCCATCGGAAAGCACCTCGCCGATGAATTCTTCCTGCTTCTTGTCAAGGTCTTTTACATCCTTGGCCACCACATCATTGAATGCCCAGTACCCGTACTCCTTGTGCCTGATATAGGGGGTGATGGCATCCACCATCCGGTCGTACAAATCCGGGCGCTTGGCGCGCATCTCGTGCGCCATCTCGTGGCCTAGAACTGCAAGGTGTGGTCGTCTGGTGTCTGCATCCAGGTATATATATCCCTTATATCTTGCTCCGTTAAATCGTTCGATGACGCTGAGCTGCCGGGCCGTGAGGCCTTCTCTGACCTTAACTCCAACAACTTTTGCGCCAAGAGCTTGCGCAAGTGGTACAACCGAATCGATTCCCTCGGTACGCACTCCTTGAAAAGAAACTGGATCTCCACCACGTCCTTCAAAAAATCGGTTGAGCAGGCCGACAGCTCTTTGAGTATCTGGCGAATCGTCTCGAATGATTCGGTTGTCATGGGTCGCTCCTGCTGTGTCAGAGCTTCGATTAGACAACAGGGACTGGTCTTTTCGCCACCCGGCCAGATTCTTTTCGGTTAGAATCCTGGGCATTCCCGGCTTGTTTTGCCACGCTGTACCGGACAATTGGAGTCCGGAGGCGTGCAGAATGACCGGGAATTTCTTTTGGTCAACATATCGGCCCTTGCCTTCGCGCAGCCAGCGCCCAAAAGGCGGAACGCTTTCGTCTTTGTCATAAGCGTTTTGCAGCAAATGCACGCGCACACCATCGGCCTTGGTCTGGCCATACGGCTCAAGCACCATCAACACAGCATTGCCATTAACCATTTCGGGCGCCACAGCCACCAATCGCCCTTGCACCGTATCGCTGTCGAACACAGCGGCGGGGCTATCCAGCCACTCCGGTATCTTCTTCCAGACATCAGCCCCCATATTAGGGTGCTTGTCCGTCTTCACCTTGCCTTCAGCCAGATACACAGGGCCGTCGCCCATGCCCAGCAAGCCCAGCATATCGGAGCGATCCAGCACTCGAACCCCTTCAAGCCCTGGTCGCGCTCCCGCAAACAACTCATCAATGCGCTGCTCGTAAGCCGCCTTGGTTGTTTCGCTGCGGCTGTAACGAATGTCGTTATTACCAGCGTCAAACGCGCCGCTGTTATCGGTAGCGGACTTGATTTGCGCGGGATTGAAGACAGCGTACTCCGTCGAATACTCGTCTTCAACCATCGTTCCATCAACGCCTTGCGCCTCCAATTCCCGGCGCACTTCCGTGCCACGCATATCGGCATCCGGTTTTTCAACCGGATTGCGGATATTCAGAAAGGCTGCAATCACATTGTCGCCATACCCTTCTGCCTCATCTTTCTGCGTCGAGAAAAAGAAGGATGGAATGTCGGCGTTCTGCCGCGCCCGCGTCAAATCGAAAACCGTCAGTTCGTCCTGGGCGGTGCCGTGATATACCACCAACGGCTCGCCCGTTTCGGCATTCACCACCTTGCTGGCGTTTTCTGGATCGTTCTCCCAATCGCCAAACCATGCTTTGAAAGCAGGCGTTCGCACCTGCACCCACTGGCGGTAATTCAGGTGGGTGCGTCCTTCGGCCTTAGCCTGTTCATAAGCCTCATGCCCGCCGTAGACGCGCGCGGTTTCGGCAAACTGCTGCTCGGCAGCATCTTCCGCCCGATTAAACTGCGGTGCATTCTCCTTGCGCCAGCCAGCCAGGTTTTTCTCTGTTAGAATCTTGCTTGTTCCCGGCTTGTTTTGAAGCGCTGTACCAGGCAATCGTCGCCCGGAGGTGCTCTCCAATACAGTCGGGAATTTCTTTTGGTCAACGAAGCGCAGCAGCCCGTTGTTCATCCAGCGAAGGAATGGCGTGTTGGCCGAACGCTCGTAAGTATTCAGCAGCACATGGGCGTGCAATGTGTTGGGATGCCCGGCATCGGGGCGCACAATGATCGAAACAGGGCGCCCGGCAATCGTCTCTGGCGCGATAAAGACCAAGCCTTCGGCTGTTTCGGAATCAAAAACAGCAGCAGGATTTTCCAGCCACTGCGGCACCTTTTTCCAAACCTCGGCGGTAATCAAGGGGTGGTTGACCATACCGGCCTTCACCTTCCCCTCAGCCAGCGCAACGGGCTTGTCCTCATGCCCCAGCAGGCTCAGCACATCGCCGCGATCCAGCACACGCACACCTTCCAGGCTGGGCTTCGCCCCCGCAAACAGGGCGTCAATGCGTTGCTCGTAGGCTTGCTGCGTGGTTTCGCTGCGGTTGAACCGCGGCGCTTCCCCTACGCCTTCTTGTCCGCCTTCTTGCTTGCCGCCTGCGCGGCTTTCGCCAGCGCCTGCTCCAGCGCCGGCCTCTCGCGCATCTTCATCACCAGATTGACGATGGCTGTCGGGTCGATGCCCTTCTCCTGCTTGAACTTCTCGATCGCCGCCAATTGCTCGGGCGTGCAGTTGGGGTGCGGCGCTGGCCCGCTGCGGGGCGGTGTGTTGCTGTCTGGCACGGTCTAGAACCTCCTCTTTGCTGGGCGCGGGCATTTGGCCCAGCAGCCCGTTTGCGCTGTCTTGCAGCGACATGACCTGCTGCGCGTAGTCGTGCAGAAAGGCCGTGATGTTTTTGGCGCTGCGCAGATTATCGGCCAGCATGCGGATGATGGTCGTTTGCGCCGCCGTCAACTCGCCGCCGAACATGTCGGCCTGCGCCAGAAACTCGCCCAGGTTCGCGCCCTCCGCGCGCAGGGCCGAAAGCGTTTCAATGGCCACGGTCAAGTCGGCGGCAATATCGAATTCAGCCGGAATGCTGGCATCGGCCACGCCATCCCGCACTTGGGCCAAGTTGCCCGCCGCGCGCACCAAAGCCGTGCCCACGTTTTTCATGTCGGCGTCGGGCGATTCGATCAGGCGCGCCAGCGTTTCCGATTTGCCGTAGGCCCGGTACAAGATGGCATTGCGCACCCGGCGCAGGCCCGATTGCGAAAGGCTGCCATCGGCTCCCACCATGCCCGCTACCTCATTGGTGGAATAGCCGCCCAGGGCGTGCTGAATGGCCTGGCGGTTGCTGGCCGTCAACGGAATGTCGCCCGTGTCCGATACGGCGATGCGCTCCAAGCCTCGCATGCGCTCGGCATCCAGCGCGGCCTGCTCCATGTCCGACATTTGCAGCCCCGCTGGCTGGTTCGATTGAATGGCCAACTGCCGCGTGTCGGCATCCGCCGTCACCCGGCGCACCAGCACAGGCTTGTGCATGGCCCGCACCTCGTTGCCATCGATGCCGAAGCGCCAGGCATTCCGCTCCAGTTCGGCGCGGTAGGCAGCGGCCGTGCGCCCATCGTAGGCCTGGCTGATGCCTTCGAAGCGTCCATTGCCGCCCACGATCAGGCCATCGGGCGAAAGCGTGGGCGCGCCACTTGTCAATCGTCTCGCGCGTCTCCAGCCCGTACTGGATCAGCACCT
>JAUMXD010000106.1 GCA_030529305.1 Allobrachymonas sp. | reverse complement strand
GCACTACGGCAACCCCTTGGATTTCAAGGGGTTTTCCGTTTCTTGGCTCAAGAAAAAGCATGGTTTTTCTCAGAAAAGATCGAACTGATCGGGCGTTTTCAGGGCGGGCTGCTTGGCTTTGCCGTGGAAGGTGATGATGCGTTCGTACTGCTTGTCGGTGAACTGCATCACGTTCACTTTACCGCCGGGTGGCAGCACGGCCTCAACGTGTTTGGCGTACGTATCCAGCTGGGTCTGGCTGGTGCAAAAGCGCATGTAGACGCTGAGCTGGCTCATCTCGAAGCCCATGTCGAGCAGGGCTTTGCGAAAGTCGGTAGCAGCCTTGCGTTCGGCTTTTTCCAGCACGGGCAGATCGAACATCACCAGCATCCACATGAGTCTGTATCCCGAAAGCATGGCATGTACCCAAGCACTGTCTAGTCGCGATCAAGGCTGTTGACCAGTGCCAAAGGCAGGCCCGGCAAGGGCAGTTCCAGCTTGTCGCGTTCGCCCAAGTAAACCTGCGCCAGCGAAACAGCCAGTTTCTGCATGCAGACCATGACGGGCGTGGCACCTGCGCTGCTTTGCATGTCGTCATACAGTGTGCGTACCAAGGCGCGTTTGGTATCGGGTGTGATGTGGCTTTCGCCCGCGCGTTGCAGTTGCCACACTTTCAAGTCGATGATGGGGCGAAAAGGCTCCATCAAATCATCGACCAAGCGCATGGCGTTGCCATCGTTGCTGTGGTGCAGGCCAATGCTGGGATGCAGGCCCGCAGCCACCACGGCGCGCGCAGTGGCCGAGCGCAGGATGGTGTAACCGTAATTCAGCAGGGCATTGATGCCGCCACCCTCTTGATCGCGCCGAAAGTCGCGGCCAAAAAGCAGGTTCCAATAGCGACGAGCACCTTGGCCCTCGATGTTTCCCGGATCGCCACTTTTGACCTTGCGCACCAAGGCAGTCAGGGGAGCAGTGGGCGCGCCGGTGGCTTCCAGTGCAGCGGCTTGTTGTTCCAGTTTGGATTTGACGATGGCGGCCCAGAGCCGCTTGTGCGTGGGCAGGCTGGCGGCAATTTGCGCTTCAATACGCCTGGCCTGTACATGATGCCCATCCAATGTGAGCAGCATGCCTACGGCATTATGGTTGGCGGCGCAGAGTACAAAGGGCGCGCCACGCTCGGCCAAGGCCACCAGCAGATTGTTGGTGTAGCTGATGCCATGCGCGTTGGCGATGACGGCGGCGATGTCGTCCAGCGGAACTTGCCCGACCTCCTTGCGCTCGCCTTCGGTATCGCGCACCACCATGAAGCCACGGTTGACGAAGATGTGCCGACGGTCGTCTGCGATTTCGACAATGCGGCCGATCATGCTGTGCCCCTTGCTCAGCCTTTGAAGCCGGGGTCGCGCAATTCACCGATGGGAGAGATGGTGACGCGGCGGGCTTGAGCCTCCAGCAAACTCCCAGCGGAAAAAGCTTTTTGAAAGAACACGTCGTTCAATGCAGCCTCATCAAAGAGCTTGCCTGCTTTTTGCTCTTTCTGCGCCGCAAGCTTTGCAAGATAGCGTGCGCTGATATTGGTTTCGTTTGGCTTGATAAAAGTAACCGAGCCAGAACTGTTGATTTTCAGAACCTGTAGCACGTCTCTTTCTTCTCCTTGACCAATGGCTATGCAGTCCCCTTTGCATAAACGCATTACCAAAGATTTGCTATCGGAGGACTCATGTTTGCTGAGAAGGTCGGGCAGAGAAAGCGGTCTGGAATCCTTTCCGTTTCTATCTTTTTGGATACGCAGCAACTCCTTTTCAATCTTGTATGCCTCAAACGTCGAAATAACCTTCCCTTCCCAGCCGTGTTCTTCGTTCCGCGTGATTTCAATACAGTAGTTGTCATTGGTCAACAAGCCTTTGTAGGGCTTGGGCTCGTTATTTTCATTGCGATAGCGACTCAAATGTGCATTTTTCGGGCGCGCATAGAACGGCAGAACTTTCCGGTCTTTGGCTGCCATTCGGCTCTTTCCGGATGCGCTGTAGATCGTCGCATCAAACATTTCTCCTTCATGCCCATGATCAGGCTTGTGGCTGACCCAGATGTGTTGCACGGCGCGTTCTACATGCGTGCGATAAGTGGGCCAGGGCAGGGGCATGTCGTCAACGAGTTTTTTCAGACCTTGCTGGCGTGCTGCGGCGCTGGCTTGCGCAAAGCGTTGCAACAGGCCTTGATCGGTAACGCCAATCACGCAGGCATCCACGGCATGGTGGCGATGATCGTTGCGGTTTTTCTCGCCATGCAGCCCCAGTATGTCATTCAAACCGAATTTGGCGCGCAGCAATGCCGTCATTTGCCCAGGGATGACGCGCGTGCCTTGCGGGCACACCAGTTGCATATAGGCTTTGGCGATGCGCGAGAGGTAGCGCGTGTCGTTCAGTGCGCGTGCCAGAAAGTCCTTGTCTTCTTTCAACCAGCGTTCGTAGCCATCAGGCGCGAAGCGATAGAGTTTGGCCTTGGGCATGCGGTTAGCGCGCAGCAAAATGCCGTCATAAGCCCAGCCCTGTGCTTCAAAGTCCTCCCGTGCTTGCCAAGGTGTGCGGTTGCCTTTGACGCGGTTGGCTTGCCGCATGGAAACGGTTTTGTTGTTCAGGCTATCGTCCAGGGTCTGCGAGAAAGGCAGAATGTGCTCGATTTCCACTTGGTCTGACAGCAGCATGGCTGCGCTGATTTGCACGCCGCTGTAGGGGCAGCGGCGGTCGGCAGCATCCTTGCTCAGCTCTTCCCACAAAATCCATTTCTGGATGTCGGCATGTTTCACGCGCTCTTCGCTGCATCCGAGCAGCGCGGCAATTTCTTGGCGAATGCGTGCGTTGCGTTTTTGGTTTTCGGCTTGACGCTTTTGCGTTTCCTGCTTTTGTTCGCGGCTTTGTTTCAAGTCGCGTGCCAACTCCACCACGATCTCGGTCGGTCGTCCATAGCGGCTAATCAGCGCATTGACGACTTTGCGCACCTGGTTCAGGCCGATATGCACCGTGGGGTTGGCGATCTTGCCGTAGCGCTTTTCCTCCGGGTCTTTGGGGTTGCCGCTGCCAAAGGCCACATGGCGCTGAAGGGCTTTGCCGTAATAAGGCAGTTGTTTGAAAGCAAGCACAGGTTTGATTTCGCCTGTAGAGGCGATGATGCGCTCACCAATTTGCTCCACTTCGTCATCGTCATGCTCAAAGCCAAAGCCCAAATCGCTGTGGTGGGCAAAGCCAGCAGCCTGCACGGCCTTGTCGTACGTGATGACTTCGGCGCGTAGCGCAGGCACGATGCGCGCCAGTGCCTTGCGGCTTAGGCTGCCGTAGCCGTCATCGAGCAGATTAGTCTCGGAAATGGCTGTGGCGCGTGTTTCGTCCACGCCGGTATTTTTGATCAGCCATTGCACCAAGGCGGCTTCGCTTTCTTCCGTGACCAGGCGCAGCACGATGTCGTCTTGCAAGCTTTCGTCAAAGTCTTGCCATGCGGTACCAAAAAACTCTTTTTTCGACAGCGCCGCTGTGGTGGCATTGCCCTTGAGTTTTTTGCGTTTGGCGTCTTTCAGATTGAATTGCACCGAGCCGCCCAGCTTGAGTTTTTTGAGCATGTCCGTGAACGTGACTTGGCTGCTGCTTTCCAGCATGTTCACGATGGCATCGCGTTGCGCAAGCGTCAGTGGCTCTTCGCGCAAATCCGGGTGCAAGATGCGCAGGTGATTCACTTCTTGCAGGATGCGAAAACGCTGCGTGCTGGGCAGGGCTAGCGGGGCGCGTTCTTCTTCCGGTAGCAGAGTGCAACGGCCCGGTTTGACCGGACGCAACGGGCGTTGGTGCAGCAATGTATCGCGCAACTCGGCACGCGCCTGCTCGTTGAACAGCGAGGGGTTGAAGGCAGCCT
>JAUMXD010000105.1 GCA_030529305.1 Allobrachymonas sp. | reverse complement strand
GGATGCCGATTTCGCGCAGCTTTTGCACGGTGTGCTGGGTGGGCTTGGTTTTGAGTTCGCCCGCGGTCGGAATCCACGGCAGATAGCTCAGGTGCACAAAAGCGCTGTTGTTGGGGCCGAGCTTGAGGCTCAGTTGGCGCACGGCTTCCAAAAAAGGCAGCGATTCGATGTCGCCCACGGTGCCACCCACTTCGGCAATGGCCACATCCACCGCATCGGGCGTGCCCACGCCGGCACCGTGCTTGATGAATTCCTGGATCTCGTTGGTGATGTGAGGAACCACTTGCACCGTTTTGCCCAGGTATTCGCCACGGCGCTCTTTTTCGATCACGCTTTGGTAGATGCGGCCGGTGGTGAAGTTGTTGGCCTGGCGCATGCGCGTTTCGATGAAACGCTCGTAGTGACCCAAGTCCAGATCGGTTTCAGCGCCATCGTCCGTTACGAACACTTCGCCATGCTGAAACGGCGACATGGTGCCCGGATCGACGTTGATGTAGGGATCGAGCTTGATGAGCGTGACCTTCAGGCCGCGCGATTCGAGAATGGCGGCCAAAGAAGCCGCAGCGATGCCTTTGCCGAGCGAGGAAACGACACCGCCGGTGACGAAAACAAATTTGGTGGTAGACATGGCCAGAGCAGGCGGGCGCAACCCGCGCAGGGAGAAAGGCCGATTATAAAAGAGCGCCTGTTAAACGCCTGCGCCCGCCGCCACCAAGCCGGGAGCACAACGGGAAACATCAGACCGCACCAGCGCACCCCGCGCAGAGGTTATTAACCGCCTTGGTATTAACCGCCTTGAATGCCAACCCATGTTGGGGTTGACTATGCGTCGATTGACTCAAGCCATCCACTTGGGCCAGCAGCCGAACAGGAGAGCGCAAAACACACGCCGCCTCACATCTACCGTTTGCGCAGCCAATGGGTGGTGACCTGGCCTTCGGTTTGCTGTTGCAGCAGGGTATGGCCGGTTTGCCGGGCAAACACAACAAAGTCGCTGGGCGCGCCGGGGTCGGTCGTCAGCACACGCAGCACCTGCCCGCTGGGCAGCGCCGCCAGCGCTTTTTTGGCTTTGAGGATTGGCAAGGGGCAGTGCAGTCCTTGCACATCAAGTTCAGCATCGGCATGCATCGTCACGTTCCGTTCTTGGGTTGATCGCCAAGCATCAAGTCAAGTGCAGCAGCGATTAAACAGGAAACACACCGGTGGACAGATAACGGTCGCCCCGGTCGCACACCACGAACACAATGGTGGCGTTGCGTTCGCGCTCGGCCAATTGCAAGGCCACGCAGCAAGCACCCGCGGCCGAGATGCCGGCAAAAATGCCCTCCTCTCGCGCCAGACGGCGGCACATGGCCTCGGCATCGGTTTGCGACACATCAATCACCTCGTCCACCCACTGCGGTTCGTAAATGCCGGGCTGATAAGCCTCCGTCCACTTGCGAATGCCTGGTATGCGCGAACCATCGCCCGGCTGCACGCCCACAACACGCACTTGCGGGTTCTGCTCTTTCAAGTAGCGGCCAGTGCCGCTGATGGTGCCCGTGGTACCCATGGCGCTGACGAAGTGCGTAACGCGCCCTTCGGTCTGCTGCCAGATTTCGGGGCCGGTGGTTTCGTAATGCACGCGGCTGTTGTCGCGATTGGCGAATTGATCAAGCACACGACCCTTGCCATCGGCTTGCATCTGCAAAGCCAGATCGCGCGCATATTCCATGCCGCCGCTGCGAGCGGTGAGCACCAGCTCCGCCCCGTAAGCGCGCATGGTTTGGGCGCGCTCCAGGCTCAGGTCTTCGGGCATGATCAGAATCATGCGGTAGCCCTTGATGGCCGCCACCATCGCCAAGGCGATGCCGGTGTTGCCGCTGGTGGCTTCAATCAAGGTGTCGCCAGGGCGAATGTCGCCACGCAGCTCTGCCTGCGTGATCATCGACAGCGCAGGCCGGTCTTTGACCGAACCGGCCGGGTTGTTGCCCTCCAGCTTGCCCAGCAGCACATTGCCACGCGCGGCCCAATCGTCCCCTTTGCCCCCCAGCCGTTGCAGCCGTACCAGCGGTGTTTGGCCAATGCATTGTTCAATCGTGGGGTACTGAGGCGACATGAAAGGGCAATTTCACAAAAAGCTGCCGATGCAGCGGACACAAAAACAGCAGGCACAAAAAAGCCGCGCATGCGATGACACAAAAGCCCGAAAAGCTCAGCAGCTTGTGCCATAATGGCGGCCTTGCATTTTACTGCTCCTGCCGGAGTGGCGAAATTGGTAGACGCAGCAGATTCAAAATCTGCCGGTGGTGACACCGTGCCGGTTCGATTCCGGCTTCCGGCACCAAGCTTGAAACAGCAGCCCTTCAACCGGCTGCTGTTTTTTTATCTGCAAGCATCTCGCGGGTCCGGGCTTTCATCACTGAACTGCGCCCGCACCTCACCCGGCCCAGCTGCTTCACTGGCAAGCGCAAGGCTTGCTGCATCTTCTTTCAGGGAATGGAATCACTCACATGCCCGCCCGCCCAGAACTGAGCCTTTCATTGCAATTTGGCCGCTTTACCGATGTGGCCCAGCACCGCGCTGCCTTACCGCGCCACCGCGTGCAGCGCTGGCTGCGCCACGCCTTGCTGGATGACGTGCAAACGGCCGAGATCACCGTGCGCATTGTGGGCAGTGAAGAGGCACAAGCCCTCAACCGCGACTACCGCCAGCGCGATTACGCCACCAATGTGCTCACCTTCGATTACAGCGCCGCCCCGCATGTGTGTGCCGACTTGGTGCTGTGCGCCGATGTGGTGGCGCGCGAAGCAACGGATATGGGCAAAACGTTGGGCGCCCACTACGCCCATTTGCTGGTGCACGGTGCGCTGCATGCGCAAGGCTGGGATCACGAAACCAGTGAGGCCGATGCCGAAGCCATGGAGGCCGAAGAAATTCGCATTCTGGCTGGGCTGGGGTTTGACAACCCTTATCGCTCCTAGCCTGAATGGAGTGCCGCACCTTTTACAAACTGCTGTTTTACGCCGTGCTTGACCGCATGGCGTTTTTTCACGACAACGCCTGTTTCGGCTTGGGTTGGCGGCAGTTACGCTGGCAAAGCGCCAGGCTTTGATCCTTGCTGCTTGCCGCCCGCATCAAGGCGATCATTGGCGATGCACTGAAAACAACAGATCAAGGTTACGCCTTCGGAAGGCGCAAGGCCTCGCCTATGGCGTAATAAGTGCCTCCGCCCGCATGATGCAAGCTGCGCCAATTCGGATCGGCCTGCTCGTAGTTCCAATAGCCATTTACAAATGCACGGCTATCCGCCCAAGCGCCAACCGCTTCACCTATGAATAAATCGTAGGTTTGCTGGTTATGTGGCTCGGGAATCAGCTTGCACGCCAGCCAGGCCGAACAGCCCTGCACTAATGGCGCCTGGCTGCCCGCTTGCTCGAACAGCTGCACCCCGCAACGCTCAAGCTTGTTCGGCTCGCCGCGCAAGTTGACATGGCCTACCGCATCAACCAGTTGCAATTGACTGACAACAGGCACCTGCAAGGCGAAATACCCACTGCGCTCAATCAAGGCACGCGTGGCGCTGGCTTTGTCAAGCACGACGGTAAATCTGGGCGGTTTCGAATCAAGTACGCACGCCCAAGCTGCCGCCATGACGTCACTGACGCCTTCATGCGTGGCAGAAATCAGAACTGTAGGGCCATGATTCAGGAGTCTGCTGGCTTTTTCCAAGGATACGGGCTCGATGAATGTATTCATTTTTGGCAGTGTTCGCTATGGATTGGTTATGAAGATTGATAGTCAACATCCTACGATTGCCAAGTGTATCACGCGTCTGCGCGGCGCTGTTCATGACGCGCATCTGGATTCAAACCAAGCTGAGCCAAAAAAAGTAAAGCCTGCCGATACGCCGGATTCTGTGCACGGCGGTTGCCCGCCGCGTGACC
>JAUMXD010000104.1 GCA_030529305.1 Allobrachymonas sp. | reverse complement strand
CGCAAGCCTCGTGCGTGGTGTTTGAACAGCACGCCATGCAGCCCGCGCAATACCGCCGCTACACCATCACCGACATCACCCCCGGCGACGACTACGCCGCCATGCGCCAGGTGCTGCTGCACCGCTATGGTCGCTACGCACCGGCAGAAGTCGTCGGTGCAGCAGAAGCCACAGTCGATGACGCTACACCATCCGCCTCGCTCACAACTGAACCTGCCGCAGCTGAAAGCATGAATGACGCAATGGCGGCAACGAGCACAATGCCCAGCATGGATGCATCCGCAACACAGCCGGCCACTCTCGCGGCAGCAAGCACCAATGCGCTCAATCCCTCGCCACCACTTAAAACCAACGCTCGCCTGCCCGACGTCGTGCTCATCGACGGCGGCAAGGGCCAGGTGGCCGCAGCCGCGCAAATCTTTCACACGCTGGGGTTGGATGTGAGCCGCATCGTGGGCGTGGAAAAAGGGCTGGGGCGCAAGGTCGGCCTGGAAGAACTGGTGTTTGCCGACGGCCGCGCCAAAATCACCCTGCCGCCCGATTCGGCCGCACTCATGCTCGTGGCGCAGATACGCGACGAAGCCCACCGCTTCGCCATCACCGGCATGCGCGCCAAACGCGCCAAAGTACGTACAGGCGCCAGCCGGCTCGAAGACGTGCCCGGCATTGGCCCCAAACGCCGCGCCCGCTTGCTGCAACGCTTTGGCGGCCTGCGTGGCGTAGCCGCCGCATCTGAAGCCGACCTGGCCAGCGTAGAAGGCATCTCGCCCGCCCTGGCCGCGCAAATCTACAGGGCGCTGCACTGATCTGTATTCCAACCCTTTCCTTCAATAGCAGCTTTAGCGCTGACGTGTCAGGTCTGTACGAGCACATACGTATTCATGCAGCACGCGCTGCGAATCAGCCACCCAACTCACCTCAAGCAGCTCATGGCGGCATCCGTGCCAAGTAAACCATTCAAGCACAATCCCCAAACCGCAACGCCGTTACGCTTGCTGCCCTACTGCACGCCCCTTTGAATCATGAACGCCCCTGCTCCACCCTCCCCGCACGCTGAGCTTGCTGCCCGCGCACAAACTGCACTCGCTGCGCCTACGGGTGAAGTGCCATCGCCCTGCATCCAGCGCTGCCAAATCAACCCCATCAACGGCCACTGCCGCGGCTGCTGGCGCAGCCTGCATGAAATCGCCTCGTGGAAGGATCTTGACGATCACGCCAAACGCCAAGTCTGGCGCGAAACGATGATGCGCAGCCAGGGTGAGTCCACGCGCTAATTTTTTTCCAGCACTCATCATTTCATGAGCAACAGCTGCACGCAACACTTAAACGCCCAAAGAAAAAGGCCACCCCTAGGTGGCCTTTTTTTGGCAGACCGCTACCGTCTGCACTTGAAGAAGATCACTTCTTCATGCTCTCTGCAGCTGCTTGAGCCGCAGCAGAAGCAGCCTCACCAGCCGCTTTGGCAGCATCCACTGCATCAGTCATAGCTGCAGAAGCAGCGTCGCCAGCGGCTTTGGCTGCGTCAGTGGCTTCAGTCATGGCTTCAGAAGCGGCGTGAGCAGCAGCAGAGGCAGCGTCTTGGGTAGCAGTCGCTGCGGCGCTGGCAGCCATATTGGCGGCGCTAGCGGCCATGTCAGCGGCAGAAACAGCCGCCGATGCAGCCGATTTGGCAGGGGCATTGCCACCACCACAAGCAACCAAAGAAGCAGTAGCAGCAACGATTGCGGCGAGTGTGAGAGCTTTTTTCATTGTCGATCCTTCAACAGAAAAGATAGAGACTAAACAATTTCCGGAAATTGTTCTTTGCCTGCGAACATCCTTCTCGGACACGTCGCAATTCGCGCCAAGACCTTTCAACAGTACAGCAGGTATCGGTCACCCAAAACGAACTGATCCAAGCCGGTCGTCACAGACAAAACGAAGAGGAAAGCGCTTACCCTTCCCTCTGGCTGCGCATTCTAGGGATGATCCCCAGTTTTCTGACAAAAACTGACGACGCAATTGCAACCGTTTGCAGTCTGCTTTGGACAGTGGTTGTGCGCCAACACGCAGCCCTGACGCATTGCGCCTCAACTCACGCTCACTCGATAGAAGAAGGCTCTAAATCCTTGCTTTTTATTGGCAACAGGTCACTTTGAATACCGCCCCTGTATTCCGTATACCTTGCACTTATTGCGTTTCGAAACAAACTGGCGACTGCATTCCGCTGCCACCAACAGGCTTTTTATCGTGGCTGCACCACATGCAGCCTATGAAGCCCAAAGAGCAAGCCTTTTTACAGCGCCAGTTCGTCCTCTTCACCAGTGCGAACGCGCACCACACGCTCCACGGAGGTCACGAAAATCTTGCCGTCGCCAATCTTGCCCGTGCGTGCGGCGGCCACGATGGCTTCAATGCAGGGCTCAACATCTGCGGCCCGCACCAGCATTTCAATTTTGAGTTTGGGCAAGAAATCCACCACGTATTCCGCCCCGCGGTACAGCTCGGTGTGACCTTTCTGGCGGCCAAAGCCTTTGACTTCTGTCACCGTCATGCCCGTTACGCCGTAGTTGGTGAGCGCTTCGCGCACATCCTCAAGCTTGAAGGGTTTGATGATGGCGGTGATCAGTTTCATGAGAAGAAGCTCCTGCAAGGGCCGTTGCTGGCACTGCCGTTCTGGGCAAATGGTGAAGCGGTTGTACGCGCGGTTAAATGTGGCGATTGTGCAGCAAAATCAGACTGTTAGCTGGCCGAATTGGCTATAATCTTGGGCTTTGCAGGTATTGACCAATGCTTTACCGCTGTTGGCCCCTGGCAAATGACCAGTTACCGCCTGCTGGTACACAGCGCCGTGCAAACCTTTTTCTTTTGGTTTTACACCGCTGCAGGCGAGGTGCAGAAGCGGCCAGCGTTGCCGCTTTTCTGTGAATCCTATAAACATTTTCTTGAAGGAGTGTCTCTCATGGCACGCAAATGTGAAGTCACGGGCAAAGCCCCGATGGTGGGCAACAACGTCTCCCACGCCAACAACAAAACCAAGCGCCGTTTTTTGCCCAATTTGCAATATCGCCGCTTCTGGGTTGAGAGTGAGAACCGCTGGGTGCGCCTGCGCGTTTCGAGCGCTGCTCTGCGCCTGATCGACAAAAACGGCATCGACTCCGTGCTGGCCGATATGCGTGCCCGCGGCCAAGCCTGATGCAGCACGGCCCCTATTGACTGAAAGGACACCATCATGGCAACCAAAGGCACCCGCGAGAAAATCAAACTCGAATCCACGGCTGGCACTGGTCACTTCTACACCACGACCAAAAACAAAAAAACCATGCCCGAAAAAATGACGATCATGAAGTTTGACCCCAAGGCTCGCAAACACGTCGAGTACAAGGAAACCAAACTGAAGTAAGCACTGCTTTTGCAGTAAACAAAAAACCCGCCATTGGCGGGTTTTTTGTTGGGCAAAGTATGGGGGAGAGCGAAGCAATTGCTGCTACCGGCTGCACACGTATGCTCCGAATAGTTGCTACAGCATCTGTTCTCCAGCCTTTGAAAGGGTGCTTTGCAATTTCAAAATCGCTACTCAGAACTTCATCTAAGCTAGCCCAATACTTGCCGCTACGCATAACAACTAAGCAAAGCTGGCTTAATTCAAATACAAGCGCCAGCTTTTTAGAGCGCGACCCAAAGGAAGCCTCCTGCAGCAAGAAAGCATGTTTGCACGGCATCAAACCAAGAGCAACATTTGCTCAGTCTCAGATGCATCAGATACACAAACATCAAAAAGGGCTTGGCCATTACAGCCAAGCCCTTGCAAGCAACAATAAAAATTTCAGCCTTATTCGAATTCCACAATCGGCTGGTCTACAGCCAAGCTTTCGCCTTGCTGAGCTTTGATTTCTTTGACCACGCCGTCAGCACTGGCCAGCAGGATGTTTTCCATCTTCATGGCTTCGATCACGGCCACGCGCTCGC
>JAUMXD010000006.1 GCA_030529305.1 Allobrachymonas sp. | reverse complement strand
TTTGGCACATGTCACTCAGTATGCGCGCATCAAAAGATCGTGAACAGGCTCTAACGAGCAGGTTAATAAATAGACTAAGCATCCCTGTTGCGATCGCACCAGCAGGTGGCTGGGAAGGCCACCTGTCGTGCTGATGCTCGCCTATCTCTGCGCAATCAAATCGCGAATCGCCAGCAGGCTGGATGGGTCCTCGATCGTGCTCAGGTCGCCCGGGTCGCGCCCTTCAGCCACGGCTTGCA
The DNA here is from genome assembly GCA_030529305.1 of Allobrachymonas sp. The sequence goes on along the minus strand of JAUMXD010000006.1, from coordinate 29,654 downwards.
GGATGCGGCGCAGCAGTTTGCCGCTGCGTGTTTTGGGCAGGGAGTTGACCACGTACACACGGGCGGGGCGGGCCACGGCGCCGAGCGTGCTGTCGACCTGGCGCAAGATTTCTTTTTCGAAAGCCTGCTCTTCTTCGGGCGTTTCCAGCGGTTTTTTGGCGGTGACAAAGGCGAGCGCAATCTGGCCTTTCACATCGTCGGCCACGCCCACCACGCCTGCTTCGGCCACATTGGGGTGGGCCGAGATGCTTTCTTCGATCTCGCGCGTGCCCAGGCGGTGGCCGGCGACGTTGATCACGTCGTCCGTGCGGCCAAGGATGAAGTAGTAGCCGTCGGCATCGCGCTTGGCCCAGTCGTAGGTGCTGTAGAACCAGCGGTCTTTGCCTTGCTCGTCGCTCACCTTGGTCCAGTAGGTGTTGACGAAGCGCTTGTCGTCGCCCCACACGGTCTGCAGGCAGCCGGGGGGCAGCGGGCCTTCGATCATCAGCACGCCTTTTTCTTCAGGCTGGGTGATGGTGGCGCCGGTGTTGTCGTCGATGAGGCAGACCTTGTAGCCATACATGCCCACGCCGGGGCTGCCAAAGCGTGGCGGCATGGGGGCCACGCCCTCGATGCCGTTGGCCACGCTCAGAATGGGCCAGCCGGTTTCGGTTTGCCAGTAGTTGTCAACGATGGGCTTGCCGTCCAGCCCTTCGGAGATCCACTTGGCCGTGGGTTCGTCCAGCGGTTCGCCCGCGAGGAAGAGTGTGCGCAGGCTCGACAGATCGTGCTTCTTGAGGTGCTCGGGGTCTTGCTTTTTGAGCACGCGAATGGCCGTGGGCGCGCTGAACATGATCGAGACCTTGTATTTGTCCACCAGGCGCCACCAGATGCCGCCGTCGGGCTGGTAATCGAAACCCTGCGTGGGCAGCCCCTCGTACATGATGGTGGCCATGCCGCCGATCAGCGGGCCGTAGATGATGTAGCTGTGGCCCACCACCCAGCCGATGTCGGAGGTGGCAAAGAAAGTTTCGCCCGGCTTGCCGCCGTAGATGTAGGGAATGCTGGTGGCCAGCGCCACGCAGTAGCCGGCCGTGTCGCGCTGCACGCCCTTGGGCTTGCCCGTGGTGCCGCTGGTGTAGAGGGTGTAGCTGGGGGTGGTGGCTTCCAGCCATTCGCAGGGCACTTGATCGTCCATGTGGCGGGCGCGCAGATCGGCCCAGAGGTGATCGCGCCCTTCCACCAGGTTCATGGGCGTGAGGCCGCGATCCACCAGCAGCACCGCATCGGGCTTGTGGCTGGAAAGCTTGATGGCTTCGTCCAGCAAGGGTTTGTAGGGAATGGCCTTGCTGCCGCGCGAGCCGCCATCGGCGCTGACGATGACTTTGGGCCGGGCATCTTCGATGCGCGTGGCCAGCGACCCCGAGGCAAAGCCGCCAAACACCACCGAGTGGATGGCGCCGATGCGCGTGCAGGCCAGCATGGCAAAGCAGGCCTCGGCAATCATGGGCATGTAGATCAGCACGCGGTCGCCTTTTTCCACGCCTAGGCTCTTGAGTGAAGCGGCCATGCGCTCGACTTCGCGCTGCAGCTCGGCAAAGCTGTAGGTTTTTTCGGTATTGGTTTCGGTCGAGATGGCGATCAGCGCCGCGTCGTTGGGGCGCTGCGCGGCGTGGCGGTCCACCGCGTTGTGGCAGATGTTGGTGGTGCCGCCGGCAAACCACTTCACGAAGGGCGGGTTGCTGTAGTCGCAAATGGTGTGTGGCGGGGTGTGCCAATCGATGCGCTTGGCTTGCTCGGCCCAGAAAGCTTCGGCCTCGGTCAGCGTTTTGTGATGAAACTCTGCGTAGTTTTGCATGGTTGCGCCTCCTTGAAGTCGTGAACGATTATCGCGGTTGCCTGTGGGCAAAGGGGGCGGCAGGCATGGGGAATTACCCTTGTTCGCCGCGGGGCTGGGCGCTGCATGCAAACGCCCGTCCAAGTCGGCATCCAGGCTGGCGGTGTGGGCCGGGCCGTGCAACGGGCGGCGCAGCATCTTCTGGTGCAATGGCGCTTGCAAGCACAGGCTGCCGCGCGCCACTCGGTTGCGCCTTGCAGCGTTTGGCGGCACTGGCACGGCCGCGCGCTTGAACACGCAAGCGCCTTGTGGGTTAGTGCCGCCAGGGGGTGGCAAAGCGCGCCATGTCTGGGACAATGCGCCTGTTTTTGCACCCATTGACGACACGGCATTTCATGGCTCTTCTACAAATTTCCGAACCCGGCGCCAGCCCCGATCCGCACCAGCGCCGCATCGGCATCGGCATTGACCTGGGCACCACCCATTCGCTGGTGGCGGCCATGCGCGACAGCCTGCCCTACTGCCTGCCCGATGCCCAAGGGCGCGTCATCCTTCCCTCGGCCGTGCATTACGCGGCGGACGATGCCAGCGCTGCTGCCGATGCCCCCGCAGCCAAAGGGCGGCTCATCATTGGGCACGAGGCCCTGCAACGCCAGGCGGCCGACCCGGCCAACACCATCGTCTCGGTCAAGCGCCTGATGGGCCGCAGCCTGCACGACATTGCCTCCATTCAAGGGGAGTGGTTGCCCTACGAGCTGGCCGCCGATCAGGCCGAGCAAGGCATGGTGCGGGTGCGCACGCGCGCGGGCGACAAATCGCCGGTCGAGATCAGCGCCAGCCTGCTGAGCACCCTGCGCCAGCGGGCCGAGGCCAGCCTGGGCGGCGCCATTGATGGCGCGGTCATCACCGTGCCCGCCTACTTTGACGATGCCCAGCGCCAAGCCACCAAAGATGCCGCTCAACTGGCGGGCCTGCCTGTGCTGCGCCTCATCAACGAACCCACGGCTGCAGCCTTGGCCTACGGGCTGGACAAGGCCAGCGAAGGGCTGTATGCCGTTTTTGACTTGGGCGGCGGCACGTTTGACATCTCCATCCTGCGCATGGAAAAAGGCGTGTTCGAGGTGCTGGCCACGGGGGGCGATTCGGCCCTGGGCGGCGACGATTACGACCGTGCCCTGGCCGACTGGGTGCAGCAGCGCAGCGGCCAGCAGCCCACGCAGGCCGAAGATCGCGCCGCCTGGCTCATGGCTGCGCGCGCTTGCAAACACGCCTTGACGAGCAGCGAGCAAGCCGTTTTTTCCGCCCCCGCTGGCGACCAGGTGGTGCAACTGCCCATCAGCCGCAGCGACTTTGCCCAAGCCACGCAGGCCCTGACGCAGCGCTGCCTGCAAGCCGTGCGTGCCACGCTCCACGACGCCCATCTGCCCGTGGCCGACGTGCAAGGCGTGGTCATGGTCGGTGGCTCATCACGCATGCCCGTGGTGCAAAACGCCATGCGCGAATTTTTCGGCAAGCCCTTGCTGTGCGACCTCAATCCCGATGAAGTGGTGGCGCTGGGCGCGGCCATTCAGGCCGATCAATTGTTGGGCAATGCTGGTGCGCACGATGTGCTGCTGCTGGACGTGATTCCGCTCTCGCTGGGCATCGAAACCATGGGCGGCCTGGTGGAGCGCATCATCCCGCGCAACCAGACCATCCCCGTGGCCATGGCGCAAGAATTCACCACGTATCAAGATGGCCAAACCGCCATGAGCCTGCACGTGGTGCAAGGCGAGCGCGACCTGGTGCAAGACTGCCGCAGCCTGGCGCGCTTTACCCTGCGCGGCATCCCGCCCATGGCTGCGGGCGCAGCGCGCATCCGCGTCACCTTCACCGTGGATGCCGACGGCCTGCTGCAAGTGCACGCCAGCGAACAAACCAGCGGCGTGGAGGCGCAAATCGAAGTCAAGCCCAGCTACGGGCTGGACGACGACACCATCGCCCGCATGCTGCAAGAAAGCTTTGCCAGCGCGGGCGAAGACATGGCCGCGCGCGCCTTGGCCGAAGCTCGGGTGGATGCCGAGCGCCTGCTGCTGTCGGTGCGCAGCGCCCTGGCGGCCGATGGCGACTTGCTGCAAGTGGCAGAGCGCCAGGCCATCAATGCCCAGATGGAAGCGCTGCAAGCCCTGCTCACACAAGGCGATGCCGCCGCCATCGAAGCGGGCAGCCACGCCCTGGCGCATGCGACCGAGGCCTTTGCCGCCGCCCGCATGAACCGCGGCATTCAGCAAGCACTCACCGGCAAAACGCTGAACGACCTGTAAAGCTTGGGCCCATCAGCGATTCGTTATTCACCTTTTGCACAAGGACAACCCTCATCATGACCCGCATCACCGTACTGCCCCACGAAGAATATTGCCCACAAGGCACCACCATCGAAGCGCCCGCTGGCACCACCATCTGCCAGGCCCTGCTGGACAATGGCATTGAAATCGAGCACGCTTGCGACATGGTTTGCGCCTGCACCACCTGCCACGTCATCGTGCGCGAAGGGGGCGAAAGCCTGAACGACATCGAAGACTGCGAAGACGATATGCTCGACCGTGCCTGGGGCTTGACTGCGCAATCGCGCCTGTCGTGCCAGGCGATGATCGGGCAAACAGACTTGGTGGTGGAGATCCCCAAATACTCCATCAACCACGCCAAAGAAAACCACTGATCGGTCACGCGGCACAGCCTCCTCAATAGCAGGCCGCAGTTATAGTCACCAAGCGGACACAGCAACAAAGGGCTCACGTCATGCGCCAGATTTTTCTCGACACCGAAACCACCGGGCTGGAAGTGGCCGAGGGCCACCGCGTCATCGAAATCGGCTGCGTGGAACTGCTCAACCGCCAGCCCACCGGCAACGACCTGCACCTCTACCTCAACCCCGAGCGCGACATCGATGCCGGTGCGCAAGCCGTGCACGGCATCACAGTCGAATTTCTGGCCGACAAACCCGTTTTTGCCGATGTGGCGCAGCAGTTTCTGGAATTCATCCGCGGGGCGGACGAAGTCATCATCCACAACGCCCCGTTTGACGTGGGCTTTCTCAACCAGGAACTCAAACTGCTGAAGCAACCTGCCTTTGCCAGCCTGGTGGGCAGCGTCGTCGATTCACTCGCGCTGGCCAAATCGCGTTACCCCGGCAAACGCAACTCGCTCGATGCGCTGTGCGAGCGGCTTGAAGTCAACAACACCCACCGCACCCTGCACGGCGCCTTGCTCGATGCGCGCCTGCTGGCCGAGGTGTACATCCGCCTCACGCGCGGGCAGGAAATGCTCATCACCGACGAGCATGCGGCCGACAGCACCGCCACAACCGCCATGCCCCAGCAAGACTTCAGCCACGTCGTGCTGCCGGTGCTTGAGGCATCCGAATCCGAGCGTGCCGCGCACGAAGCCATGCTCACCCTCATCGACCAGGCCAGCAAAGGCAAAACCTTGTGGAAAAACCAGCCTGAAGCAGCCGCTGCTGCCGACGCCGACTGAGCCTCAGCGTAAAAAGGCCGGGCTTGCTTGGCTCAAAATGCCCAAAACTGTGCCATAATGCGCAGCTTTCGCGCACGCAGCGTCTTCAACGACTATGCACCATGCGCAACCCCATTCGGGCGGTTAACTCAGCGGTAGAGTGCCACCTTCACACGGTGGAAGTCACTGGTTCGATCCCAGTATCGCCCACCAATTCAATCTAAAAAGCCCTTGGTCGTTTGGCCAAGGGCTTTTTGTTTTATCCGTCACGCCTGCTTCAAAAGGCGCTTTTAAGCACCGATGATTGATGGCTCATCATCAGTCTACGCAGCTGGATGAAACGATCCAGTTTCAACGTAACAAAGGCCTGAGCTGCGGCCAGACGTTGTCCAGCATTTTGGGCTGAGCCTGGGCGTTGGGGTGGATGCGATCGGCCTGGAACCAGCGCAGGCTGTCGGGTGCGTCGGCTACGCCTTTGAGCAAAAAGGGCAGCAGTGCGGTTTTGTGGGTTTGGCTGATGTCGGCAAAGACTTTGGCAAAGTCGGCGGTGTATTGCGGGCCGTAGTTGGGCGGGATTTGCATGCCTAGCAGCAACACTTTGGCCTTGGCTTGTTGCGCGGCGCTGACCATGGCGGCGAGGTTGGCGCGGGTTTGCTGCAAAGACAGGCCACGCAGGGCGTCGTTAGCGCCCAGCTCCAGCACCACGATTTGTGGTTGGTGTTGCTTGAGCAGTTGCGGCAAGCGTGCGCGGCCGCCCGAGGTGGTGTCGCCGCTGATGCTGGCGTTGATAACCTGATAAGGCTTTTTCTCGGCATCCAACCGTTTTTGCAACAAGGCCACCCAGCCGCTGCCACGGGGCAAGCCATATTCGGCGCTGATGGAATCGCCCACTACCAGAATGCGCGCGGGCTGCGGCGCAGCCGCTTGTGCAGGGCGCACGGCCAGCATCCACAGGGGCAGGCACAGCAGAGCCAAACGCAGAGCAGTGCGGTGCCACAAAAAACGCAAGCTCGTGCCGCGTGCAGACAAGTAGTGGCTTGGCGTGGCGTCTTGATTGGTGTGCGGGCGCGCCCATCTGCGCAAAAAGCCGTGCAGGCGTGGCAGGTGGGCTGCTATAAAACGGGTTTGCATTGATTCGGGGTCCTTGTCGTTTATGTCTATCCAGCGCACAGAGGAAGCGGCTACCAGCCAGATGCTGGTGGTTGAACATGTTTTCAAGACGGTGCCAGCGGCCAGCGGCGAGCTGGAAATTTTGCACGACATCGACTTTGCCTTGGCTGCGGGCAGCACCACGGCCATTGTGGGAGCCTCTGGTTCGGGCAAGAGCACGCTGCTTTCCATCATGGCCGGGCTGGACGTGCCCAGCAGCGGCACGGTTCGCGTGGCAGGCACTGACCTGTTTGCGCTGGATGAAGACGCGCGCGCTGCGGTGCGCGGGCAGAAGATGGGCTTTGTGTTTCAGAACTTTCAGCTGCTGCCCAACCTCACGGCGCTTGAAAACGTGATGTTGCCGCTGGAGCTGGCAGGCCGAAGCGACGCCCGCGCCAGCGCGCAAGCCATGCTGGAACAAGTGGGCCTGGGCGCGCGCCTGCGCCATTACCCCAAGGTGCTGTCGGGCGGCGAGCAGCAGCGTGTGGCTTTGGCACGCGCTTTTGTGATGCAGCCCGCCGTGCTGCTGGCTGATGAGCCCACGGGCAGCCTGGACTTTGCCACCGGCCAAGAAGTGATTGCGCAGATGTTCGCCTTGAATCAGGCGCTGGGCAGCACCCTGGTGCTGGTGACGCACGATATTGCACTGGCTCGCCAGTGCCAGCGGCAGCTGACGCTGCAAGCAGGGCGCTTGGTACAGGGTTGAATCGGCTGGACCTAGCCGCTGCACAAGCCTTGGCGCTGATGGCTTGGGGCTGAAACATAGACCGCCGCTGCGTGTTGCCAGCATTTGCCATGACTTGGTTTGCGCTTTGATGGGTTTTTGTTGTTTGCGATCTTCTAATAAGTTAAGTGGCTTGGCCTAGCTTTTTAGTGAAACCTTATTCAATTGATGTCAGTTTCAGGTATCAAATATTAAATTACTTACAAATATCGGGTCTTAATTTTGAATGCGACGAAATCTATCATTTCTTCACATTAGAAATTAACTCCTTCAATCCCTCATTCATTTTCTATCAAAATAAGTGTCATCTGCTATGTATTGCTTGAATGTGGAATGATGCTTGGGTGATGTGCTGCCATGTTTGAGGGCCTATGGCAAGCTTGACGGTAATTTCCCTGTATCGCTCTCGTCCATTCATTGGTATGTTGATTTTTGCAACAGCCTGATGCAAACTAGCGCCTCGTCATTTTCGGGGTGTTGCTCTGTTGTGACGCAAGCTAAAAGTCTTTTCACGCAACCGTTTTCGTGTGCTGTCATGTCGTCTGTTTCGTCTTTTGATGCAAGCTGTTCTGCTCAAGGTGCAGCGCAAAAGCGAAGCGGGTGGGGGCGTAAATGGCTTTCGCTGTTGGGCCTTGCGCCTTTGTGTTTGGCTTTGTTGGCTTGCCAACCCAGCGAAGTGCTGGCTTACAAACGGGGTGGTAGCGAGCCCGATCAGGCTACTGAGCAGCTTCGGCCGCAATCGCCGAAACGCTCGCAAGCCTCGTTTGACAAGAAGCATCAAACCACAGACCTTGTGCCGCTGGCTGCATTGCCAGCCTTGGAGCAGCGGGTGTACCGCCTGATTCATGAAGGTGGCCCTTTCCCTTACGAGAAAGACGGCAGCATTTTTGCCAACCGCGAGCGTTTGCTGCCCGCCAAAAAACGGGGCTTTTACCGTGAATACACCGTGGCGCCGCCCAGAGCGCGTTCGCGTGGGGCGCGTCGCATCGTGTGTGGTGGCCCGCGCCAGCAGCCAGAAGTTTGTTATTACACCGCCGATCATTACGCCAGTTTCCAGCAAATCGTTCCCTAAGCATTAACCGAGGAGGCAGCCTTGCGCTGCAAAACATTGTGAGTACGAATTCACCTCTTTCCGACAACCCCTTGCGCAATGTGCGCAACAACATCGTTCAGTCGATCCGGGCCTTTCGTGTGCCTGATTTGCAAGCCGCCGCCAGCCAAATGGGGCAGCACTTTTTGTATGCCAACCTGGCTGGCGCACAAACCAAGCAAGACGTGCTGGACATGATTGCCGAGCAGTTCACGCTGCCCGCGCATTTCGGCAAGAACTTCGATGCGCTGTACGATTGCATCACCGATCCGCTGCACAAATCGGGCCCGCAGCCTGGCTTTGTGGTGGTGCTGGAGCAGATTCCCACCAACGCGCGCTTCGATAAAGAAACTCGCGAACAGCTGCTTGATACTTTCCGCGATGCGGCCGATTACTGGGGGGATCGCAAAGTTGCGTTCCGGTGCTTCTATTCTTTTCTGTAGCCCGTTCTGCACAAGCTGGCCAAGCAGAACGGGCGAAGCAGGCTGTTGCTGCGCAAGAGCAAGAAGCCGAAGAGGCCCTGGAACCCGAAGAAAAAATGCCAACCGACAAGATCGTGGACGTGACGCCGCTGGCCCTGCGCATGAGCAGCCCGTTCAACGCCCAGTATTGGTTGAGCGCTGTGAATGACAGTGACAACAACATGGCAGCATCAGCGTAATGCGCAACCAGAATGTTGATGCCACGACGCAAAAAAGCCGCACAAGCGGCTTTTTTGTTGCCAATCTTAGGCAAATCACGGACAGTTGATGTGACTGCCAGCCGTGCAAACTGATTGAAGAAGCCCTTCGGTTTTGTTGTTTCTTTTTCGAAAGCATGATGCGTATGAATACCTCAGCCCCCGCCTTGCCAGCATCCATAACCTTGACTCGGCCCGATGACTGGCACATTCACCTGCGCGATGGCGCCCACCTGCGCACATCGGTGGCACATGCAGCGGCGCAGTTTGCACGCGCCATCGTCATGCCTAACCTCAAGCCGCCTGTTACCACGGTAGCGCAGGCCTTGGCCTATCGGCAACGCATTGAGCAGGCTTTGCCTGCGGGCGCATCGTTCACACCCTTGATGACGCTGTACCTGACCGACAACACCCCAGCTGACGAAGTGGCACGCGCGCGCGAAGCGGGCGTTGCCGCGTTCAAGCTCTACCCGGCCGGGGCCACCACCAACAGCGATGCGGGCGTGACCGACCTGCGCCACTGCCAGGCCACGCTGGAGGCCATGCAGCGCCACGGCATGCCGCTGTTGGTGCATGGCGAAGTCACCGATGCGCAAGTGGACATATTCGACCGCGAGGCCGTGTTCATCGAACGTGTGCTGCAGCCGCTGCGCCAGGCCATGCCCGAACTCAAAATCGTGATGGAGCACATCACCACGCGCGAAGCGGCCCAATACGTGGCCGAGGCTGGCCCGTTCACCGCCGCCACCATCACGCCGCAGCACCTGCTGTTCAACCGCAATGCCTTGCTTGTGGGCGGCATTCGCCCGCACTATTACTGCTTGCCGGTGCTCAAGCGCGAAGTACACCGCCAGGCACTGATTGCTGCGGCCACCAGCGGCAAACCCTGCTACTTTTTGGGTACAGACAGCGCCCCGCACGCCGCGCAGTTGAAAGAAAACGCCTGCGGCTGTGCGGGCTGCTACAGCGCACCGGCTGCGCTGGAGCTGTATGCCGAAGCCTTTGCCAGCGCCCAAGCGCTGGATAAGTTGGAGGGCTTTGCCAGCCACTTCGGGCCGGGCTTTTACGGCTTGCCGCGCAACACGCAGCGAGTCACGCTCGCGCGACAAGCATGGACCTTGCCCGAGCACTACGCCTGGGGAGACGATGCGCAAATCAAACCCCTATGCGCGGGCGAAACCTTAAATTGGAAGTTGCTGCCTGCGGCTTGACGAAAGTCGGGTGCATCTGCCCAAGCAGCACACAGCAAAACGCCATCCGCAAGGATGGCGTTTTTTTATGAGCACTGGCAGGCTGCTCTGTTGAAGCGGAATTAGCACCGTGGCTGCATGAGTGGCTGGCAAGTGAGATGGGAACAGAGGCTGTTCGTTTGCGTGCTATCCGGCAGCCAAGCGCGCTTTAACACATGCGGGCAATCACCCAAATCGTTGCGTAGCAGCTTATGCCGAGCCTGGGTTGTCGTGGTCGGCATCCGTGTCTTTGGTGATGATCACTGCATACACCATCACGCCAATCAGCGCGCCGGTGGGGGCGGTGGCGTAGTACATGAAGCCGCCCAAGGGGTACAGGCCGATGTACACACCCACCATCGTGACGATGGCTGCGCCGATCACGCCGCTGATCATGCTCCAGGTGGCATCCAGCGGGGTGGGGCCAGGATGGTAATAGCGCGTAATCAGGCCCATGGCTGCGCCGATAACGACTAATAAAACAAGGTGCAGGAACAGAAGGTTGCTCATACGGTGTGCAGGTTTGGTAGAAACGATAAAAGAGCCGGTTTGCAAAAAGCCCAGCCCCACAAAAACAAATACCGCCAAGCTGGCGGGCAGGGCGGAACTTTAGCAGAAGCGTTCGGTTGCTGCGCGGCGCATGCGGGCATCACAAGCATTGGATTGCAGGGGGCATTGCTTTTCTCATCCAGCAACAACGTGCTGCCCACCGAGTTTGAACTGGCTGTGAAATTCGCGCGCTTGCTGGGTGATGGGGTCGGTAAAACGCAGGCTGTGTGCCAGCAGTTGCAGGGGCTGTTGATAGTCGTCATCCGCCGTGGGGCCGTGGCGTACATGCGGGTAAAAGCGGTCGCCCACAATGGGCATGCCCAGGGCGTTCAGGTGCACGCGCAATTGGTGCTTCAGGCCGGTGTGGGGTTGCAGGCGTAGGCGCACGTGTTGGCCGTCAGGCAGGGTTTCGATGATCTCGATCAAGGTGCTGCTGTTGGGTGCACGGCCGGGGTATTCGGCCATGCGGAAAAAGTCGTGCGCATGGGGCGCCAGGTGGCTGGTGTGCAAGAGCGGTGCGTGTGGATCAAGCCGCCCGTTCAGCGCGGGGTTGCGGGTGGCAATGGCCTCGTAGCTTTTGTGCACGCGCTGCGTGCGAAACAGCTGGGCATAGGCGTTGCGCGTGTGCGGCTGCACGGCAAAGATCACCAGCCCTGCGGTTTCGCGGTCCAGACGGTGCACGGGCGCCAAATGCGGCAATCGCAGGCGGCGTTGCAGCCGCGCTAGCAGCGTTTCTTGCGCGTAGCGGCCTGCGGGTGTGACGGGCAAAAAGTGGGGCTTGTCGGCCACGACGAGCCAATCGTCTTCACTTATAACGGCAAGCCCGTGGAATGGGGCAACACTCGGGCTTGGCGCGAAGCCTTGCAACGCGCAAACATTGAAGATTTCCGCTGGCACGACTTGCGCCATACATGGGCAACTTGGCTGCGAGAGCAGGGCACGCCAACCCATGAGTTGCGGATATTGGGGGGATGGCGCACGCAATCCATGGTGGAGCGTTATGCGCACGTAGGGCCTTCCACTGTGGCTCATGCAGCGAAAAGAATGGATAATCTGCTTTCCAGCTACATTTTGTCTACGCACAAAAGAAAAGGGATGCGCCCATGACAGCCGCATCCCTTGTAAATACTGGCTCCTCAACCTGGGCTCGAACCAGGGACCAACGGATTAACAGTCCGGTGCTCTACCAACTGAGCTATTGAGGAACAACAGAAACGAGATTGTAGCAGCAAAAAACAAACTTGCAAGCACTGCGCGAGTTATTGATAAACAATTTGTGGAAAAGACTCGTCCACGTCGCATCTGCCCTACACTGGTTTGCCTTGACGCCTTCTACCTAGCAAGCATTGGCTTGATGGGCGGTAAGCTGCGCCACACAACGGCAGAGGCTGCGCATTTCATCATGTCTTATGCGGAGCAACAGCTTTACGGCTTGTCTGTGCGTATCGTTGTTCCCCTATAAAGGGCTGTGCCGTACTTTTTCTCTCATTCCCTCATCGACTTCATTGCATGAAGGCTTCGCCCCCTACAGAGCACTCGCTCACTTCCACACTGCTACAGGCTTGGCAGGATGTACACGATCCGCTGACACATCAGACGCTCGTGCACACCCGCAATTTGCGGGTGTTGGTCGATGCCGACGGCAGCAGTCCAGCAGTAGAAATCACATTGCCCTATGCGGCCCGCAGCCTGCACGCCGATCTGGCGCAGCAATTGCTGGCTGCATGGAAACAGGCTGGACGTACCGAGCCGATCCCGAACATTCGGTTCACAACCCGTGTTGTGCCACACGCCGTGCCTTCCAGAACGGCCCTGCTGCCAGGCGTTAAAAACATGGTGGCGGTGATGTCGGCCAAGGGCGGCGTCGGTAAAAGCACCACGGCAGTCAATTTGGCGCTGGCGCTGGCGGCTGAAGGCGCCCGCGTGGGCCTGCTCGATGCCGATATTTACGGGCCCAGCGTACCCCTGCTGCTGGGATTGAGCGGGCAAATGCCGCAGGTGATCGACAACACGCGCATCGTGCCGCTGGAGGCCTATGGCATTCGCGCCATGTCCATCGGCCTGTTGGTGCCTGATGACAAAGCCACCATTTGGCGCGCACCCATGGCGCTGAAGGCCTTGGAACAATTGCTGCGCCAAACGCAGTGGGGCACGCCACCCGGTGACGAACTGGATTATTTGATTGTGGACATGCCACCCGGCACTGGCGACATTCAACTCACCATGAGCCAGCGCATGCCGCTTACGGCAGCCGTGATGGTCACCACCCCCCAAGACCTGGCCTTGCTTGACGTGCAAAAAGGCGTCCAAATGCTGCAGAAAGTGGGCGTACCCGTGTTGGGCGTAATCGAGAACATGGCCGTGCACATTTGCAGCCAGTGCGGGCATCGCGAACACATTTTTGGTATGGAAGGCGGCAAGGCGCTGGCGCAAACGCATGGCCTGCCCTACTTGGGCGCCCTGCCTCTGGCCTTGCCGATTCGACAACAAGCCGATGCCGGCCAGCCCATTGTGGCGGCCGACCCGCAAGGCGAAATCACGGCCATTTACCGCAACATGGCTTTGCAGATCGCTGCTGGCCTGGCGACGTTGCCACCTGATCACAGCCACAAATTCCCGCCCGTGCGCGTGCAGGCATGAATCGACAATCAAGCAGTACCCACAACCCCCACCCCTTGACACGCCCAGGCACAGCAAGCGCGCACGCAGTTGCCACGCAACCCGCCGTGCGCACACATTGGTTGCAGCAATTCAAACGCGACTTTGCCACGCTTTTCTGACTCAAGGCAGCAGACACAGCCTTGTTCATGTGCCTGTTTTTTCAAGCTCCCATGCGCTCCGGCAAGAGCGCGGGCTCAGCTCAAGAACTCGGGCCAATCGAAGCCGCATCCTTCTACAACAACCTTTACCGATTCAGGGGCTCAAACCCGCAGCTTAGTCTTTCACGTCTTTTTACTGCTTGATACGCGGTTGATCGCTGCGTTGATTTCGGCGATGGAGCGTTCGATTTCATCATCGTTCATCTCGTCGGCGTCTTCTGTCGTCAGGAAGGCCGATTGAATGGTCGAAGCGAATACGCCTTCGAGAATGCTGTCGGTCACCACTTCGGGTGCTATTGGGGTGCTGGGCATATCCCAGCCCATGGCCAGCACGGTGGTGTTGTCGCAGGTGTCACCGCCGCGGCGCAGAGCCTCTTCCACCATTTCGGGCAGCCCGGTGGACAAGGGCCGATCCACATCGGCCAGATAGCCCTGGATTTCTTCGTCGCTCAAATTGCCCCACAAGCCGTCGGAGCACAACATGATGCGGTCTTTTTGCCGCAAGCGCATCGGCAGCGACACATCGAAAATCGGCCGGCTGGGCGAGCCCAGGCAGGTAAACAGCACACTGCGATAGATGTTTTCGACATTGGCGGCGAAGAACTCCCCTTGCTCCATGTAGCTGTGATCGCGCGTGCGCAGCAGGACTTTTCCCTCGCGCACCACATAGAGGCGAGAATCGCCACAATGCACCCACATGGCATGGCCGTTTTGCACCAAGGCCGCTACCAGTGTGGTGCGCGGCGTATCGGGCAGGCCTCTTTCGCCCGCATAGCGCACGATGCAATGGTGCGCAGCCAGCAGGCTTTCGGCAAGAAATTCCGCCGGCTTTTTCACCGTAGGCTGCGCCTGCTGCTGGAATTGCGCGGCCATGGTTTGCAAGGCCAGTTGCGCAGCCACTTCACCTTCGGCATGGCCGCCCATGCCATCGGCCAGCACGAACAAGGCGGCATCACGGGTGTAGCAATACCCCATGCGGTCTTCGTTGTTCTTGCGCCCGCCCTTGCGGCTGAGTTGAAAGACGTTGAATTTCACGAGCGGCTCCCTGGCGACAAAATACGCGACAACGTACTGGTTTTTGGAGCAGATGGGTCGGGCGGCAACGAATTGCCAAAAGCGCTATCAAAATACCCCTTGATGCGCTGCGCCAAGGGCTTTTCCCGGTCGTACTTGGCCACGTCCGACTCCATCTCCTTGACCAGGGCATGCACGGATTGCGGGCGCGCCAGAGGGTTGAGCGCCATGCACCATTCCACCATTTCGATCAGATTGTCGGAATAGACCCTGCGCATTTTGGAAAGGGCCAGCCCCAGCCGGTCTTTTTCCAGCCGCTGTGGCGCCGCATTGGGCGGGTAGCCAAACATGCACACGAAGATGCAGGCGCCAATGGCGTAGATATCCGTCCACGGCCCCAAATTGCCTTTGCGCCGGTACATCTCGGGCGCGGCAAACCCCGGGGTGTACATCGGGCGCAAGAAGTTGATTTCGTGATTGATGACTTCGCGCGCCGCGCCAAAGTCAATCAGTATCGCCTTGTCGTCGTCGGTGATGAAAATATTGGCCGGCTTGATGTCCAGGTGCAGCATGCGGTATTGATGCACCACACGCAAGCCGGTGAGGATTTCTTCGAACAGGGAATAAATGGTCGCTTCATGGAAGATGCGCTGCTTCTTGAGTGAACGCGCCGCCAGCACGAAGTCCTGCAGCGGAGCGCCTTCGAGCAGGTTCATGACCATGTAAACGGTTTCGTTTTCGCGGAAGAAGTTGAGCACTCGCACCACCGATGCGTGCGAAATCTGCGCCAGCGCACGGCCTTCTTCGAAAAAACTTTTCAGCCCCAGGCGGTACAGCGAGAGTTTCTCGGGCTGCACCACTGGAATTTTCTCCCCTTCGGCCCGCGAACACAGGGCTGCGGGCAGATACTCCTTGATCGCCACCAGCCGCCCCTTCTGATCCATGGCCTTGTACACCAGCCCGAAGCCGCCCGCCGCGATTTGATGCACGATGCGGTAGCCCCCCAACTCGGTATCGGGTGGCAGGGCTGCTGGCTTGGATTCAGGCGCTGCTGCGGCCATGAGGGTGATGGATCTAGATCAGAGCGCCAACCTTGCGTAAAGCTATACTTTCGCCGGTTGATAGCTGCTAACAAGTAAATAGGAGGTGAAACATGTCAGTTTACAGCATGACCGGTTACGCCTGCTTGCATTTTTCTTATTCCGCCTACGCCCCCGTAGAAAAAACGACACTTCCGGCCGATGCCCCCAGCCCTTGGCGCCTGACGCTGGAGCTGCGCTCCGTCAACAGCCGTTTTCTCGACCTCAGCTTCAAACTCCCCGACGAACTGCGCCCCTTCGAATCGGCCATGCGCGATCTGTTGCAAAAGCAATTGCAGCGCGGCAAGATGGAGCTGCGCGCACAGCTCGAAAATAGCGAGCATGGCACGCAGGCCTCCGTGGCCTTGCCCAGCCCGCAAGCCTTGCATCAATTGGCTTATGTGCAAAACCAAGTGCTGAATTGGTTCCCGCAAGCCGCGCCCTTATCGGTGGCCGAAGTCTTGCGCGCCACTGGCGGCAACAAGCCCAGCCTGCCGGCCGATGCCCTGCAAGACTGGGTGTTGAGCAGCCTGTGCACCCTCATTGATCAACTGCAGGCCACCCGGCAAACCGAAGGCGCACAACTCGCCCAAACCCTACGCAAGCGCACGCAGCAACTGCGCGCCCTGTGCGAGCAAGCTCAGCCGCTCATTCCCCGTTTGGTGGCCCAGCAACGCGAGCGCTTTCTCGAAAAATGGCAAGAAGTCCTACAACAGGCCGACAACGGCAACATCCCCGCAGAAGCCGCGCAAGATCGCGCCCTGACCGAAGCCGCTGCACTGGCCTTGCGCATTGATGTGGCCGAAGAGCTGGATCGCATCCAGGCCCACCTGCAAACCATCGACACCCTGCTGGAACAAGGCGGCGCACTGGGCAAACGACTGGACTTCTTGATGCAAGAATTGCACCGCGAAGCCAATACCTTCGGCTCCAAATCCAGCAGTCTGGACACCTCGCACATCGGCATCGACATGAAGGTGCTGATTGAGCAAATGCGCGAACAAGTTCAAAACATCGAATAACACCTCCCCACCATGACATCAAAAAATACACCCACCCCGCCCGGCAATCTGCTGGTTGTTTCCGCCCCCAGCGGCGCGGGCAAATCCAGCCTCGTCAAAGCCCTCATGGAGCTGGACGCTGGCGTACGCGCCTGCGTTTCGCACACCACGCGCGCGCCGCGCGGGCAAGAGGTAGATGGCCGCGAATACCACTTCGTGGATACCCAGCGCTTCAACGACATGGTGGCGCAAAACGAATTCTTGGAATGGGCGCACGTGCACGGCAACCAATATGGCACCTCGCGCCAGGTCGTGCAGGATTTGCTGCAGGCCGGGCAAGACGTGATGCTTGAAATCGACTACCAGGGCGCCTTGCAGGTGCGCAAGCTCTTTCCGCAAGCGATTCTGATCTTCATCCTGCCACCCAGCTGGGAAGAGCTGCGCGCCCGCCTGCAGCGCCGGGGCGAAGACAGCAGCGAAACCATCGAACAGCGCCTGTGCAATGCCCAAGCCGAGATGCGGCACGCCAAAGAATTCGACTTCGTTATAATCAACGAGTTATTCGAACGCGCTCTGTTCGACCTCAAAACCATCGTTCACGCGCAACGCCTGAAATACACCGCGCAGTCTTGTGCACGTTCAACTGTCTTTTCCGCATTGAACATCTGTTGAACGATTCTTCCCCTTCACATCACCCCTTTTGGAGTTTGCTTCTCATGGCTCGCATCACTGTTGAAGATTGCCTGGCATGCGTTCCCAACCGTTTTCAGCTGGTGTTGGCTGCCACTTATCGCGCACGCATGTTGAGTCAAGGCCACACACCGCGCGTAGAAAGCCGCAATAAACCAGCCGTAACGGCCTTGCGCGAAATTGCCGATAACAAGGTCGGCCTGGAAATGCTGAAAAAAGTACCGGGTTAATCACTACGGTTCAGCAGAAGGAGCAACGCCTTCTGCAACAAACAAAGCGCCCTTGTGGCGCTTTTTTCATGGTCGTTTTAATGGGTCATCGTCCTACGCGCCCTACTTAACCCTGACTTCTGCTCCCACTGACAAGCTCTTGCAGTCAAAGTGCACCACTGTCACGACCTATCTCAAAATCCGACTAACGTCTGATTACTCGCAATTACCTATAGGCACGATTTGGCCGCTGCGTGTAAGATCAAAACCAGCCTGATTATTTGTTGCCGAATAAAGGGATGATTGGCATGCCCCCCTCTGCTGTTGATGCTGTTTCCGCCGCCAGTTTTGCTGCACTGCTCACCCAACTGGACTATCTGGAACCGGACGAAATCCAGCAGGTACGTGCAGCCTACAAACTGGCTGATGTCGCGCACGCCGGGCAGTTCCGCAAAAGCGGCGAGCCTTACATCACTCACCCCATCGCCGTCACCGCCCAATGCGCCGAATGGAAGCTGGATGTGCCCGCGCTGATGGCCGCCCTGCTGCACGACACGATGGAAGACTGCGGTATCAGCAAAGCCGATTTGACCGAACAGTTCGGCCCGCAAGTGGCTGATTTGGTGGACGGGCTCACCAAGCTCGACAAGATGCGCTTCAGCAGCCGGCAAGAGAATCAGGCCGAATCCTTCCGCAAGATGCTGCTGGCCATGGCCAACGATGTGCGCGTGATTCTGATCAAGCTGGCCGACCGTTTGCACAATATGCGCACCATGTCGGACATGAAGCGCGAAGCGCAAATCCGCATCGCCACCGAAACGCTGGAAATCTACGCCCCGCTGGCCAACCGATTGGGGCTCAATCACAGCTACCGCGAGCTGGAAGACCTGGCTTTCAAATACCTGCACCCCTGGCGCCACGCCGTGCTCGACAAGGCCCTGCAGCACGCCCACAAGCGCCGCCGCCCGCTGGTGGAGAACGTGCAGAAAGAAATCGAAGACGCCTTTGCCGCCGCTGGCCTCAAGGCCCGCATCCACACGCGCGAAAAAACCATCTTCTCCATCTACCGCAAGATGCGCGAAAAGCGCAACAGCTTTGCGCAAATCAACGATCTCTACGGCTTTCGCATCCTCGTCAACAACAATCTGGATTGCTATGTGGCGCTGGGCATCTTGCACCAGCGCCATCGCCCCATGCCGCACCGGCTCAAGGATTTCATCGCCATCCCCAAGGAAAACGGCTACCAGTCGCTGCACACCACGCTGATCGGCCCGGCCAATATCCAGATCGAGTTTCAGGTGCGCACCGAGGCCATGCACCAGGTGGCCGAATCGGGCGTGGCCGCGCACTGGATGTACAAAACCCGCACCGAACAAGCCGCCAGCCAGGTCCCAGACAAGGCCAAACCGGCCAACTGGCTCAAGGGTCTGCTTGCCATCCACAAGGAAACGCTTGATTCGCGCGAATTTTTCGACAATGTGCGCGTGGATTTGTTCCCTGAAGACGTTTTCGTCTTCACGCCCAAGAACCGCATCATGTCTTTGCCGCGTGGCGCCACGGTGGTGGACTTTGCCTACGCCATTCACAGCGATGTGGGCGACCAGGCCATTGCCTGCCGCATCAACAACGAAGAAGTGCCGCTGCGCACCGAGCTGCAAAGCGGCGACATCGTGGAGGTGATCACCTCGCCCGATTCGCGCCCCAACCCCGCCTGGCTGAGTTTCGTGCGCACGGCGCGCGCGCGTTCGCGCATCCGCAGCCACCTCAAAACCCTCTCCGAAGCCGAAGCGCTGCGCCTGGGCGAGCGCCTGTTCATCCGCGCCTACCGCGCAGAGGGCATGCAGAAGCTGCCCGCGCGCGATGCGGCTCACGAACCCGTTTGGGAACAGCTCTTGCAGCAAGCTGGCAGCAAATCGCTGGAAGACCTGTACACCGAAGTGGGCCAGGGCAAGCACATTGCCAGCCTGCTGGCCAAGCAATTGGCGGCCCTGATGACGGGCCAGGGCGAAAAGCGCGACACCGTTTTGCAAAGCCAGGGCCACTTCGCGCAAGACAGCTCGGACTTCGGCCACATCATCACGCTCGATGGCAGCGAAAAAGCCTCGGTCAAATTCGCTCCTTGCTGCCACCCCATTCCGGGCGACGAAATCACCGGCTATCTGGAACGCGGCGAGGGCCTGATGGTGCACACGGCCGATTGCGGCATCGGCAAGAACCTGATCAGCAAAGATGCCGAGCGCTTCATCGAAGTGGAATGGGCCGAGCAGATGGCACGCCCCTTTGCCGTGGCCATTACCGTGACCATTCACAATCGCATCGGCGCCATCGCCGCCGTCACCTCGGCCATTGCCGCAGCCCGCGCAGACATTGCCTACATCAACACGTCTGACGATGTGCTCTACCAGGATTCGCAAGACCTGAACCTGATTTTGCAAGTGGACGATCGCGTGCACCTGGCCAACGTTTTGCGCGCCCTGCGCCGCGTGCCTGCCACCATTCGCGCGCAGCGTGTCAAATCTGGCACTTGATAGGCGCGCCCCAATCAGCGTGATATGGCTGGCCCGCTCTGATGCCGACGGCCTGATCGCTTCCATGCCATCCGCCCTCAACGCCTGCGTAGCCTGATTGCTATAACCAGCCAAGGCCACCCAACAACCCCCTGCAAACACCACGCTTTATCGCCCTTGAACAGGAGCCCCCACATGCCCCACACATCCACGCCCAATAACCCCGAATGGCTGCAAGCTCTGCAAACAGCTTGGCTACAAGCAGCCCGGCAATGGCAGCATTTGCAAACACCTTTTTTCACCGGCCCGGCTGCATCCACCGCGCAAGCCAGTGGCGATAGCGCAACATCTACCGCCTGCCCGCCGTATCCGGAGCTGCTGGCCGCCATGCAAACCACCAGCCAGGCGCTGTGCGATGGTTTGGG
The DNA here is from genome assembly GCA_030529305.1 of Allobrachymonas sp. The sequence continues at coordinate 9,182 of JAUMXD010000006.1, read as the reverse complement.
GCACATGGGCCATCTGCATCTGCGGCCCGAACGCCTGCAAGCCCTGCAGCAGCAATACCTGCAAGAGTTGATCGCACTGTGGCAAGACCCTGCCAAGCTTGCCGACATCGCCAACGACCGGCGCTTTGCCAGCCCGCTGTGGCAGCAGTCGCCCGTCTCTGGCTGGGCCGCAGCCCTGTATTTGCTCAACAGCCGCTTTCTGCTGGCGCTGGCCAATGCGCTGGAAGGTGATGAGGCCACTCGTGAACGTGTGCGCTTCGCCATTGAGCAATGGACGGCCGCTGCCGCGCCCAGCAACTTCTGGGCGCTGAATGTGGAGGCCCAGCACAAAGCCCTGCAAACACAGGGCGCCAGCGTGGCCCAAGGCGTGCAGAACCTGCTGGCCGATGTGCAAAAAGGCCGCGTATCGATGACGGACGAGAGCCAATTCGAAGTGGGCCGCAATCTGGCGCTGACCGAAGGCGCTGTGGTGTTCGAAAACGAGGTGTTCCAACTCATCGAATACAAGCCGCTCACACCCAAGGTGCACGAGCGACCCCTGCTGCTCATTCCGGCCTGCATCAACAAGTACTACATCCTGGATTTGCAGCCTGACAACTCCATGGTGCGCTTTGCCGTCGAGCAAGGCCACCACACCTTCATTCTGAGCTGGCGCAACCCCGATGCCAGCATGGCCCACATGACGTGGGACGACTATGTGGAGCACGGCATCATCACCGCCATGCAAAAAGTGCTGCAGGCATCGGGCGCCAAAAAGCTCAATGTGCTGGGCTTTTGCGTGGGTGGCACCTTGCTGGCCACCGCGCTGGCCGTGCTGGCTGCGCGCAAGCAAGCGCTGGTGCACAGCGCCACCTTCCTCACCTGCCTGCTTGATTTCAGCAAGCCTGGTGTGCTCGGCCTGTTCATCGACGAAAACGCCGTGCGCTGGCGCGAGGCGCAGTTCGCCCGCGGCGGCCTGCTGTCCGGGCGCGATCTGCTCAACACCTTCAGCTTTTTGCGCCCCAACGAACTGGTGTGGAACTACGTGGCAGGCAACTACCTCAAGGGCGAAACGCCGCGCGCGTTTGACCTGCTGTACTGGAACAGCGATTCCACCAACCTGCCCGGCCCCTGGTACGCCTGGTATCTGCGCAACACCTACCTCGAAAACAAGCTCATTCAACCCGGTGCTGCGGTGGTTTGCGGCGAAAAAATCGACCTGGGCAAAATCAAGCTGCCCGTTTACCTGTACGGCTCGCGCGAAGACCACATCGTGCCGATTGAGGGCGCTTACGCCAGCGCCCAGGTACTGAGCGGCTGCCAGCGGCGCTTTGTCATGGGCGCATCAGGCCACATCGCCGGCGTCATCAACCCCATCAAGAAAAACAAGCGCAATTACTGGACGAACGACGAGCTGCCCAAGACGCTTTCCGAATGGACGGCAGGCGCCACCGAACACCCCGGCAGCTGGTGGGCCGACTGGGCGCAGTGGCTCGCCAAACAAGGCGGCCGCCTGGTAGCCGCCCCCAAACGCTACGGCAACGGGCAACTCAAACCCATCGAACCTGCGCCCGGCCGCTACGTCAAAGCGCAGATCGACTGATAAGCAGCACAGCAAAAAGCCCGTGGTCTCAAACAGACCACGGGCTGTTGGTACAAATGCCTCTTCAAGCTGCATTCTGAAAAATCAAACGGCCTGAAAGACAACTCTCACCATTTGGGTCCAGAACCAGCTAGCGATTTCAATCCACAGAGTATTGCCGTCAGCGCCTGGTTATATGCCATCAAAGGCAGATCGTCACGGGGCATAAACAGCTCAATGGTTGGAGCAAGAAGCTAATACACTATCAATGGCAGCGTTAGCCTGCTTGAGCGTCCGTCATTAAGGCAGAGGCCAGTAACAGTGCGTACAATTTCTTGGCGTACAGCGTTTGGCAAGCCACTGGCATTGCGCTGCATCCTTGTATCTGCAGCCACAATCCCATCGCCAACCACAAGCGCCCACCATGCCAATGCCCAGCTGCGAGCCGCGCATTCCGTTTGATGGAGCCGTGCTGTTTTAATAAAGTGGCTGGCCTGCGTTTGCGTTACACACCTTGTTCAGCGGCCAGCACCAGCAGGCCGTTAAAGATCAGCGATTCCACCAGTTCAAAAGGCGTTTCCATATAGGGGGCCATCTTCCAGCCCGCGCCGCCCGTCATCAGGCACATGGGGGCGGCGCCGCAATGCTCCTGCACATGGCGCACCATGCGCTGCACCGCTCCGGCCAGGGCAAAGGTGCCGCCGCTGGTGAGGGCATCGCTGGTGTTGGTGGGAAAGTTCACCACCTGCCCCGTGGGCATGTGCTGCAGGCCGGCGGTGCCACTTTCCAGCGCGTGCAGCATCATGCCGTGGCCGGGCAGGATGAAGCCGCCCAGAAATTTGCCGCGTGCGTCAATCGCCTCAACTGTTACGGCTGTGCCCACCATCACCACCACTAGGGGGCTGGGGGCCGTGCCCGCCGTGGCTTGCAGCATGTGGCGGCGTGCGCCGATCATGGCCACCCAGCGGTCCACGCCCAGGCGGCTGGGAATGTCGTAACCGTTGATCAGCCCCGCGCATTCGCTGCGGGCCACCACCCAGCGCGGTTGCAGATCGGGCCAGATTTCCATCTGCTCTTCCACGCGGTGCTTGAGCACATCGCCCGCCACCGCGCAGCCCAGCATGCGGGTGGGGGCGGGCAGGTTTTTCCATGCACTGTCGGCCAGGGTGTCGATCTGCTCCAGAAAATGCGCGTCGTGCGCCAGCATGTGCGCGCCGGGCTGGGGCTTGTCGTAGCAGGCCCATTTCATGCGGGTGTTGCCGATGTCGATGGCCAGAAATGTCATGTTGCGGGCATCCTTGCGGGCGTGTGCAGCCCGCAGAAAAAATCAGCGCGCATTATCTGCGGGTATGCTGTGGGCTGGATGAGGACTTTCCCCTAGTCTTGGCGCGGTTGTGTCGTGGCAGGGCAGGCCTTCATCCGTGGCCCCGTTTCGGGGTTTTGAGTCTGGCAATTTTTGAAGGAGTTTGCTATGGGATTGTTCGGTTTCATCAAGGAAGCAGGCGAGAAGCTGTTTGGCGCCAAAGAGGTGGAGCAGGCCGCCGCCAGCCAGGACAAGGCTTCGCTGGATCAACTCAACGCCAAGGCGGGCGAGGCGATCAAGCAATACATCGAAACCCAGAACCTGGGCGTGAGCAATCTGGCCGTTGCCTTTGACGGGGCCACGGGCAAGGTCACCGTGACTGGCAATGCGCCCAGCCGCGAGGCCTTTGAAAAAGTCACGCTCGCCGCGGGTAACGTCACGGCCGTGCAGCAGGTGGATAACCAGATGCAGATTGCTGGCGGCGCCGCAGGGGCCGAGGCGCAGTACCACGATGTGGTCAAGGGCGACACCTTGTCGGCCATTGCCAAGAAGTACTACGGCGATGCCAACAAGTACAACGCCATTTTCGAGGCCAACAAGCCCATGCTGAGCCACCCCGACAAAATCTATCCCGGCCAGAAGCTGCGCATTCCGCCGCTGTGAATAGGCTTTGGGTGGCTGCCACTTGAGCCACCCCTTGCAATGCCGATCCATGCAGTGTTTGCTGCATTGGGCAGGCACAAAAAACGCACCCAGAAGGGTGCGTTTTTTGTTTGGGCTCTGTTGCCGGGCGGGGCCGAGCAGAGCAGAAATCAGAACGGAATGTCGTCGTCGATATCGCCAAAGCCGCCATCAGAAGGCGCAGGCGCTGCGGGCCGGTTGCTGCGCGGGGCCGGGGCTGGGGCAGCGGCGCGTGGGGCATAGCCGCCGCCGGAAGCGGGTGCGCCGTAGCCATCGTCATCGCCGCCAGGGCTGCCCATGCCTTCGCGCCGGCCCAGCATCTGCATCTGGTCCACACGGATTTCGGTGCTGTAACGATCCTGGCCCGTGGCCTGGTCTTGCCATTTGCGGGTGCGGATGCTGCCTTCCACATAAATTTGCGAGCCTTTGCGCAGGTATTGCCCGGCGATTTCGGCCAGCCGCCCGTTGAAGACCAGGCGGTGCCATTCGGTGTGCTCGCGCATCTCGCCGCTTTGCTTGTCGCGCCATTTGTCGGTAGTGGCCAGCGATACGTTGGCGACTTGGTCGCCGCTGGGGAAGGTGCGCATCTCGGGGTCGCGCCCCAGGTTGCCCACGAGAATGACTTTGTTCACTGAAGCCATGAGCTGCTTTCTCGATTCAAAAAACAAAAACAAGGGCTGCGCACATCTGCCGGGGCGATCAAAGCCATTTGATCGCGGCAAGCCGCAGCGGCCGGACTCGCAGGGATTTTCACACACTTCCGCTGGGCCGCAAGGCCTTTGGGCTCAGGCGAACCAATGAGGCCGGGCGCAGGCCGGTCTGGCTAGCCCATGCGCGCCGGAAAGATGGGGCTTGCGCCCGCTTGTGCCGCAGGGGCTGCGTGGTATTCTCAAAGGCAATTCTGGCTGGCTGAAATCAGCCAGCCGATCCGCCATTCAATCCACCATTCAACCTGCCATTTTTGAGGAGACATCGTCATGAAACTGATTCTGCTGGGCGCGCCCGGCGCGGGCAAAGGCACCCAAGCCGCCTTCATTTGCCAGAAGTTTGGCATCCCGCAAATTTCTACTGGCGACATGCTGCGCGCCGCCGTCAAGGCCGGCACGCCGCTGGGCCTGCAAGCCAAAAGCGTGATGGAGGCGGGCGGCCTGGTGAGCGACGAACTCATCATCAACCTGGTGAAAGAACGCATCGCCCAGCCAGATTGCGCCAAGGGCTTTTTGTTTGACGGTTTTCCCCGCACCATTGCGCAGGCCGATGCGATGAAAGACGCGGGCGTCAAGCTTGACCATGTGCTGGAAATCGACGTGCCGTTCGAGGCCATCATCGAACGCATGAGCGGCCGCCGCAGCCACCCCGCGTCGGGCCGTACCTATCACATCAAGTTCAATCCGCCCAAGGTCGAAGGCAAAGACGACGTGACCGGCGAACCGCTGGTGCAGCGCGATGACGACAAGGAAGAAACCGTCAGAAAACGCCTGGACGTGTACAGCCAGCAAACCCGCCCGCTGGTGGACTACTACCGCAATTGGGCTGCGCAAGACCCCGCTGCCGCGCCCAAATACAGCGCCATCAGCGGCATCGGCACCGTAGAAGAAATCACCGCACGTGCTTTGCAGGCGCTGGGCGATTGAGTTGAGCGCCCGATCTACAAAAGCCCGCTGCTTGCGGGCTTTTTGTTGTGTATTGGCATGCCATTTGCTTGGGAGAGATGGTCTGTTAAAGGGTAGGTGGCACGCGTAACGGTTGGCTGTGTCGGCCTCAGGGCTGCCTGCGGGGGCTGGGTAAAACTATCTAGGAAAGGTGAGCAGGCCGATTGAGGGCGGACGCCTGTTACGCTTTTATCGAATGGCTTTTGGTCTTTGCATGGTGCGGGATTTGCAGGGGCTGTGTCTTCAAAGGTTCAACTGCTTGCCTATTTCCCAAGGGAAGTGTTTGGAAAAGTCATTTTTTGGCTCTAACAAAGACAGGGAAAACATGCAAACTATCAAGGCGTATGTGCTTGTTCTGCTATCCATTTTGATTGTCATTGGGGTGGTTCTGGTTTTGGTGCCCATGACCTTGCTTTGCGTATTTGGCGCGGCAGCTTTCATCAGCTTTGGCGTTTTTGGGGTGATTATCAGTTTGACAGGAGAAGGTGGCATTCTGGTTTTTTTGGGCATTGCCAAGGAATTGCTTGAGAAAGTGTTTTTGCCTGGCTACAGCCTTGTGTCTCTTTGGTGGATGGTGCTTGAGCATCGATCAGCCACTTTGCGTGATGTTTCGAAAGGAATATGGCTGGGCTTGGCCATTGGCTGTGTATACGCCGCGCTTTTTGCGGGCGTTCATCGTTTCAGGCTGAAGGTATCTCCACCGTTTATTGCGTATGAAAATTTATGGGGCGATTTAACGATGGAGCTTTATTTAGGAGTAGCCCCACTGTTGATTCTTTTGTGTGCCTTGTTGTCCATGTGGTTGCGTGGGCGGTGGGATGCATCCAGCCAAAGTTCATCTTCCGGGGTGCAGGTCGGCAATCCGTAAACAGGCTGGTCGCAAACGCTGGCTGTGGCGTGGTGTTTGGGGGAATTTCTTTGCCATCTGCGCCTAGAATGGCCGGGCTTTGCGCGACCGGCGCAAATTTTCCTTGCAGAACACTCATTCCTCTTTTTTCCTGATGCAGGTGCACCATGAAGCTGTACGTTGATTCCAACTTTCTGTCTCCTTACGCCATGTTCGTTTTCGTGACCTTGCGCGAAAAGAACAAGGCCTATTTCGACCTGGAGCTGGTTGATCTGGACAAGGGCGAGCACAAGCAGGGCGAGTACGCCAAGCGTTCGATTACGCAGCGTGTGCCCATGTACGAAGAAGACGATCTGGTGCTGACCGAGTCGGCCGCGATTCTGGAATACCTGGAAGAGCGCCACGATGCCCGCCCAGCCTATCCGCTGAACCGCGAGGATCGCGCCCGCGCGCGCCAGTTGCAGGGCTGGTTCCGCTCCGACTTGCAGGCCCTGCGCACAGAGCGCCCGACGACGATGGTCTTTTACAAACTGAAGGAAAAGCCCGCGCCCCTTTCGCCTGAGGCGCAGGCCGATGCAGACAAGCTCATCGCTGCGGCCAATGTCTTTTTGGCGCATGGTGGCAAGTTCCTGTTTGGCGAGCAGTGGAGCATCATCGACGTGGAGCTGGCCACGATGCTGCAACGCCTCATCAAGGCGGGCGACCCCGTGCCGGAAAACCTGGTGCAGTACGCCAACTTCCAATGGCAGCGCCCCAGCGTGCAGTGGTGGGCCACGCAAAAGCGCAAGCCCTTGGAGTGAGTGGGCGCGGCAAGAGCGATCGCCTTTGGGCACTACCTGTTCTTGCTTTTGCTTTGAATCTGAAACGAAAAGCGCACCTTTGGGTGCGCTTTTTTTGTTGCCTGTGCTGGGGACTTGGTTCAGGTTTTGGCTAGATGCTGTTGGCGGATGATCTGGCTGGCACTGTGCCAAGTGCGGCCAGGCGCAGCCGTTGCGGGCAATGAGCGGGGCAGCATGTGCTTGCTGAAACCACCAAGCAGAAATCGACTGGGGGCTGGGCGATGCGAGAGTGCCGTGCGTAGCCAGCGTGGGGCTATTCGGCTGATGTGTGCACGGCGGCCGCTACACGGGTCTGGCCGTTTTCCAGTGTGCCCAGGGTGCGCCAGCGGCTGGGGTCTTGCAGCTCGGCCTTGACGCGGCGCGAGCCGTGCGGTTTGCTGATTTCGATGTTGGCGCACACCAGCAGGCCGCCATGCCGCAACACGCCGTGCAGTTGGCGGATCAAGGCCAGGGCAGGGGCATGGCCGTCAAAAAAAATCAAATCCAGGCTTTGCGGTGCGATTTGCATCCCTTGCAGCACGGGCAGGAAGGAGCCTTCGTGCAGATGCACCCGCTCGTTCAGCCCGCATGCAGCAATGGCTTGGCGAGCCAGTTGCGCGTGCTGCGGATCGCCTTCGAGCGTATCGACTTGCGCCTGCGGGCTAACCAGAGCCATGAGGCAGGCGGTGTAGCCCAGGCCTGTGCCCAGTTCCAGGATGCGTTGCGGCTGGTGCTGCGCCAGCAATTGCCACAGGCCTGGCCCATCGGCAAACACATGCGCGCTGCACCCGTGCACCCGCTGGTGCTGGCGGGTGGCTTCTTGCAAGGCGTGTAAACAGGCGGGCAGGGTAGTTGGCATGAGGTGGCATTGTCGCAGCAAGTGGGGCGATGCTGGTGCTTGCTGCATGCGCCATTCGGTTGCGGTTATGGCGGGGCCGCGGGCAGGGTGGCCGATAGAATAGGCCGCCCTTTTTCGTTCTGTTTCGTGTGTGGCTTTAAATGGATTTGGTGGGCCGCAAAGCCTGCCATTAGTCATCAGCGATACACGTTTTTAAAGTGACCCGGATTCATGAGCACCCATCGCCCCGCCTTTCTTGATCTGCCCCCCTTGCAGGCCGCCCACGGAACGGTGCAGCTGCCCGGCTCCAAAAGCATCAGCAACCGCGTGCTGTTGCTGGCCGGGCTGTGCAGTGGCGCCACGGTGCTCACGGGCGTGCTTGATTCCGACGACACCCGCGTGATGCTGGCTGCCTTGCAGCACATTGGTTGCGGCGTGGAGCGGGGCGAGGGCGATACGGTCACCATCACCGGCATTGGCGCGCAATTGCCCGCCGGTGTGGCGCAGCAAGCCGATGCACCGCTGGAATTGTTCTTGGGCAATGCGGGCACGGCCATGCGGCCGCTGACGGCGGCACTGGCGATGCTGGGCGGGCACTTTTTCCTCACGGGTGTGCAGCGCATGTACGAGCGGCCCATAGGCGATTTGGTGGATGGCCTGCAGCAGCTGGATTGCGAGGTGCATTACGCCAGCCACACGGGCTACCCGCCGCTGCGCATTGGCCCGCGTCGTGCGTCAGTGGGTGATGCGGGGCGCAACATCCGCGTGCGCGGTGATGTCTCCAGCCAGTTCTTGACGGCGCTGTTGTTAGCTGCGCCATTGGCGGGGCATGCGCTCACGATCGAAGTCGAAGGCGAGCTGATTTCCAAGCCCTATATCGAAATCACGCTCAAACTGATGCAGCGCTTTGGCGTGGCTGTGGAGCGCGATGCCACGGGCTGGCAGCGCTTCAGCATCGCAGCAGGTGCGCGTTACCGCAGCCCTGGCCAGCTGCATGTGGAGGCTGATGCCTCGTCCGCCAGCTACTTCATCGCACTGGGGGGCATTGCGGCCGATGCCGCACAGGGCCACAGCATCACCGTGCAGGGCGTGGGGGCTGATTCGATTCAGGGCGACATCCGCTTCATCGAGGCAGCCGAGCAAATGGGCACGCACATCAGCAGCACGCCCGGCAGCATCACCATCCAGCGCGGGGCTTGGCCGCTGCGCGCCATTGATCTGGATTGCAACCACATTCCCGATGCGGCCATGACGCTGGCCGCCATGGCCCTGTATGCCGACGGCCCCAGCACCCTGCGCAACATCGCCAGCTGGCGCGTGAAAGAAACCGACCGCATCGCCGCCATGGCCACCGAGCTGCGCAAGCTGGGCGCTGAAGTTGAAGAGGGGGCAGACTTTATCCGCATCACCCCGCCCGCATCAGCCCAGCATTGGCGGGCCGCCAGCATCCACACCTATGACGACCACCGCATGGCCATGAGC
>JAUMXD010000103.1 GCA_030529305.1 Allobrachymonas sp. | reverse complement strand
CGGCCACGGTGTTTTTAAGCAGGCCTGGGCCAATGGCGGCGGCCACTTCGGCCACTGTGACCGGGCCGGGAAATTGGCGCTGCGAACCGTCGGGAAGCGTGATGTGAACTGCGTTGCTCATGATCGAAATAAAAGTAGAGGATTCAGGTAACAAGCCCGGCGTATATCAACCAATGGCCTAATGCAGCCACCCCACCAAAGCACAAACCAAAAGCCACTGCTGGGGCGGATGACCAATCTGATACGACACCTCTTGCCGCATAGGCAAGCCTTGTTCCTGCTGCAATTTTTTGCAAACTCGTGATTCTATCTGCAAGCCTGCTCGCCCGTGCTGTGCCCCAAGTACTGCGTTCAGGCCAGCGATCAACTGATAGCCGTGTATGCCTAGGCTAACCAGCGTACGCACACAGAAAACCGCACCAAGCGTTACACTGATGCCCCATTGCATTGCATACATTGAAGTACGAACCGATTTGATGGCATTTTCTGCAGCCCGCCGCCACTTGTTACGGCCCGGCGGCGTTTAGAAAATGCGCGCAGGAAGACCTATGCCCCATTACGCACACCCTTTTGAAATCCATGTTCACGGCGAAATTCCCCTGCGCCCCGAAGTCCAGCCGCAAGAGGTACAAGAAGCCCTCAGACCCCTGTGGCGATACGCGGGCGCCAAATCACTGGAGGACGGCCGCATCAGCGTTTACGAGGAAGAGCCCGGCATTCAGTACGACGCCCGGAACAATCTGCTGCGCATTTGCTGGACGGTGCGCGGCGGAGAAGACTTTCGCCAAAACATCGACGACATGTGCATGAACCTCAATGAGCTGGCCAGCAACGGCACGGCCATTGAAGTGACCTTCTTCGACGCAGAATTTGACGATGAAGACGGTGCCGACCGCGAAGAAGAATCACGCGACGATTTCATGGTGGTTTTCGTGGGCCCCACCCCAGCGGCCATCATGCAAGTGCAGCGCGACCTGCTGGTGCGCGACGTGACCAATATGATGGAACGCCACTTTGACGCCGCAGAACTTGGCGGCGTGGTGCAGGAAATCGACCGCCTGTTCAGCCAGCGCTTTGACGCACTGGTGGAATCGCTGGAACTGGGCCGCCCGCTCAAAGGCACGGGCAGCAGCGGCCACCGCAGCAACAGCGGGCGCAACAAGCCCCGGCATTTGCATTGAAATGATCCAAACGCGCCCTACCGGGCTCGTCAATCCTGCAAAGACAACAACACTTAACTGACTTAAGCCCTTGCACTTCAACGCAAGGGCTTTTTTCATGCCCGCTGCTGCACTTTCTGCTGCAAGCGTTGCCACACGTGCGGTGCCACAAACTCCTCTACCTGGCCGCCCAGCAAGGCGATTTCGCGCACAAAACTGCTGCTGATGAACTGGTACTGATCACTGGGCGTGAGGAATACCGTTTCCACATCGGGCATGAGCCGCCGGTTCATACCCGCCAGTTGAAATTCGTAATCAAAGTCGCTCACCGCGCGCAGCCCACGCACCATGGCCTTGGCCCCGTTTTGCACCATGAAGTCGCGCACCAGGCCGCTGTAGCTCTGCACGCTGACGTTGGCAAATGGCTTCATCGCCTCTTGCGTCATGGTCATGCGCTCGCTCAGGCTGAACAGTGGCTTTTTGTGATGGCCCTCGGCCACGGCCACGATCAAGTGATCGAACAATTGCGCTGCACGCCGCGCCACATCTTCGTGCCCCAAAGTGATGGGGTCGAAAGTGCCGGGGTACACGGCCACCACGTATTTATCCTTGGGTTGGCTTGCTTGGGCGCAAGGGGGATTCATGCTTCATCTCCTGGTACGGGCTGCGGGCGCAGCAAATGGGCATGCACGGCCCCGGCCTTGAGGTAGCGCCAGCGCGCCCAAGCCAGGTCGGCCAATTCTGCCTCCGTCCATTCACGCCCAGCTTCCAGATACAGGCAGCCATTGGGCCGCAGCAAATCGGCAGCGCAACGCAGCGCCTCTTCGTGCGCGGCTTGCGAAAAAGCGGCGTAAGGTGGATCGAAAAACAGCACGTCCACACTGGCCGGAGCTTGTACCGCTTGCTGACGCAGAAACGCCAGAGCATCGCCAGCCACAACGTGTACGGCTTGTGCGTCCAGCTGCTGGCGCATGGCGCGCAAATGCTGCACCACGGCGGGGTGTTGCTCTACCAAAGTGACATGGGCTGCGCCGCGAGAAGCCGCTTCAAAGCCCAAGGCCCCTGTGCCCGCGCAAACGTCCAGGCAGCGCCAGCCACTCAAATCCTGCCCCAGCCAGTTGAACAGGGTTTCACGCACGCGATCGGCCGTAGGGCGCAAACCTGCTGGCATCTGGGGGCCGTGGGGCACGGGCAGCTTGCGTCGCTTCCATTGGCCGCCAATGATGCGTACAACTCCTGGCTGAGTTTGTGTTTTGTTCGCGCGCTCAGCAGCTGACTTGACCTTTTTGACTTGTGTTATGGGTGAGTGGCTGGTGTCCGTTTGGCGGCTAGCTAAACCTTGTACCTGAGTCTTTTTCACTTGTTTTCCTGCACCTGCGCTTGATGCGGCACTTAACGGCACAGCGCGATCAGCCTGCGCTTGCTGCCACATCGCCTTGGGCAAGGCCGAGCGCCCCATGAATAAAGCGCCTCAAGAAAACAAGCGCCGCGCCAACACCGAGCCGGCGTTGAAGTCGCGCTGGGCCAGCAACAGATACAGGTCTTCCACATCCTTGCCAATGGTTTCCATCGCCACGGCGTCGATGCGGTAGCCATTGCCGTCGATAACGGTGCCTTCCATCTTCTTGGCCAGCTCCTGGGCCAGCTCGCACATGCGCGCAAAGGGTTTCTGCTCAGGCGGCACTTGCGGAATGTCCAAACACAGCAGCACTTCGCGCACCACGGCCTGCTCCACATCTTCGGCCAGGGCGGCCTGAGTGTCGAACTCCAAACTCAGCACGGGCGGCTCGCCCACATTAGCCGAAGGCAGCACCAAGCGCCCAGGCAAAGCGCCCGCCACAAAGCCATAGCCCGCCGCCACTTGGTGCAGATAGCCCGTGCTCCAGGCCGCAGCGCGGGCACGCAGCACAAAGCTCAGGCGCGCATCGTTGGCACTGGCGAACTGATCCAGTTCACGTGCGCGCGCCACCTCGTCGATCATGTCGGGGAAGTGCGGCGTGCCGTTCACATCATCAGCAAAGGCTTGCGCCTTGAGCGTGAATTCGGAAAAGCCGATCTCGTTGAGCGCGCCCGAACGGTTGGCCAGTTGCACACCGGTCTGAAACGCATCGTATTGCTGGCCGGCCTGTGGCGGCTCCCATTCCTTGCTTTGGCTGTTGCGCCCTTCAACAGCAAAGGGCTTGTCACCCACGCGGCGCGAGGCGGGCAAGGCGGCCAGTGCTGCATCACCACTCACCACGGTGCCGGCATCCAGCTCAATGCTGGCAATGGCATCAATCAATGGGTCAAGCGGTTTTTTGGCTGTGGCCTGAGCTTGCGGCAAGCCTTGTGCACTACCCAAGTCCAGCGCCGGTGCAGATGTACCGTTTGCATCAGCCAAAGGAACAGCGGCATGCGCATTCTGGCCGTTAGCAGCTGGATCGGCCGCAGCCCCATCTTCTGCCAGCGCAGCGCTGGCGGCATCCGGCTCGGCCTGGCGCGGCTGGTTCTTGCGCGCTTCCCACATATTGTGCGCGACCAAGCCTGCCAACACCACGCCGCCTGCCACGGCCAAACCGAGTTGCAAAGAGATGCTCATAGATGATCTGTTGAAAAAAAGAAGGCCGCAAATAGGCGCTTACAAACAGGCTTTTTTGTCCAGGCCGCAGTATAGGGGCTGTGAGGTCCGGCAATAGCCATCAAGAAATACCAAAGGCTCCTCAACGGCCCATTTCAGGGCAATGTTTCACGCTTCCCTTTTCTGAAATCTGTACGGCAATTCAAAACCAAAAAGCCACGTCTAACCAAAACGTCAGCTCATGGCTTGTGACCGCACTTCTTTCACCTGTTGCTACCCGCCCAGACCAGCATTTAGCGCTTACGTTTGCGCCATGTGCACGGCCGCTTCCATATCCACCGCCACCACGCGCGAAACGCCTTGTTCCTGCATGGTCACGCCGATCAGCTGCTCGGCCATTTCCATGGTGATTTTGTTGTGGCTGATGAAGAGGAACTGGGTGTCGCTGCTCATGCGGCTCACGAGCTTGGCGTAGCGCTCGGTGTTGGCATCGTCCAGCGGGGCGTCCACCTCGTCGAGCAAGCAGAAAGGCGCAGGGTTGAGCTGGAAGATGGCAAACACCAGCGCAA
>JAUMXD010000102.1 GCA_030529305.1 Allobrachymonas sp. | reverse complement strand
TCGATTACTTCGACCGCAACCCCGAGCTGGAGGCCGAACTCGAAGCCAAGGGCAAACACGAGGCGCTGGTGCGCGTGCGCAACGTCATTCCGCCGCATGTGAAGTGCTTTTACGTGCGCCAGCCCCAGCCGCTGGGCTTGGGCCACGCCGTGCTGTGCGCAGCCGAACTGCTGCAAGACGATGAACCCTTTGCCGTGCTGCTGCCCGATGATCTGATTGATGCCTCGCCCAAAAGCACGCTGGCGCAAATGGCCGAACTGCACCGCCGCCAAGGGCAGGCCGTGCTGGCGCTGGAAGAGGTGCCCCTGTCGCAAGTGCACCAGTACGGCATCATCCGCCCCGCACAACCCAATGCCTGGCCGCTGCAAATCGAGGCGATTGTGGAAAAACCCAAGCCCGAAGACGCCCCCTCCAACTGGAGCGTGGTGGGTCGCTACATCCTCACGCCCGACGTGATGCGTGCGCTCAAAACCCAGCCGCCTGGTGCAGGTGGCGAAATCCAGCTGACCGATGCCATCGCCTCGTGCCTGCACAGCGGCCAATTCGTGGGCATGCCGCTGCACGGCAAACGCTTTGACTGCGGCAACAAACGCGGCTTTCTCGAAGCCAATATGCACTTCGGCCTGCGCGACGCTTGATGGCTGATACGGGCTGAGCCCACACGCTGCATTCCCGCACGGCTGCCATCAAGCAAGCACTGCACAGCAAACATCACCATCCATATGGATTAACTGCGACTGCATCTTTCAACAGCTGCTCTGTCATCACCCGCGCTTGCGGGTGGCACTTTTTGTGGCGCGTGACGCAGCTGTTGGCGTGGCGGATGGCGCTCCTGCTGATGCCGCTTTGGATAACGCCGCTTTGGCTTGAGAACGCGTGAGCTTTACGCCCGTTGGCTTCACAGTCGCTGAAGCTTTTGTGGATGCTTTGTTCTCGCGCTGCTTGGTGGTTACCGCAAACCGCTTGCTGCCTTGAACAGATGCCACACGCGGCGCCACTTCGGCTCTGCTTGAACGGGCACGGGCATTCGCACTGGCTTTGGCGCGTCGCGGTGCTTGTGGCTTGGCAGTGGTGGCTGCGCTTGCAGCAGTTGCGCCATCATCTACAGATACGTTCCCCACATCCGGCCTCTGCAAATCTTGGCCCTGCGCCTGCACGAATGCGGCCTGCCGCTGCGCCACTTCTTGCTGGGCCTGCTGGGCAATCTGCCCGAAGGTGTGCAGCAGGCTGCCCCACCATTGCCCGGCCTGTGCGGCGGCACCCTGCCAAGCATTGGCAGATGGGGCTGAACCCGATTCAGTGCCCGCGCCCGTGGTAGCACTAGAAACCTCAGCTGAGGAGGCTTCTGCAGCGCTTGCAGCAGCTACTTCTGGCGCTGCGGTTGGCGCCCAAGCCGCTTGGCCCGCCTGACTCATCCAGTGGGCCTGCATGTCTTGCAAGGTCTGGCAGGTGAGCTGCTGCACCTCCAGCGCCTGGATGGTGGCCCTGAGTGCCGTGGCGTTTTGCTCCAGCCAGAAGAGCACGGTTTTCAGCTCCTGAATGCGCCGGGCCGCCTCTTTCGGATCGAGCGTGGGGGCCAGCCATTGCGCCCAGGCGGGGCTACCGCCGGGCATCTGCGCCTGCGGTGCTGGTGCATACGCCTGTGCCGCTTGCTGCAAAAAATCAAAACCCGGCACCCATTGCGCAAAGTCCAATCCTGCGGTGTGCTTGCTCATGCCCTGCCCTTTCTTGATCAAAAAATTCCTGGCTCACAAACCGATGCGCCAACATCCATCTGTTGCAGGCATTGCCATGCTACTGCGCCCTGCGCCTATTCAGCAGCATCCACCTGGCTGAACAGGGTCTGCCCAGGCTTGCGGATCAAGGGCAAACACCGATGGGCCAAGGCCTACCCGAGCGCGCCGCACTTTTTACAATCTCCGCCTCGTTCAATCCCATCCAGAAAGCCACCGCATGAACAACCTGGCCCCCATCCACGAAGAAGAACTGCAGTTTCCCATCACCCTGCGCATGAAGCTGCTGGCCCTGGCACCGCAGTTTTACGTAAGCGACAAGCGCAACCGGCCCATCGCCTACGTCAAGCAAAAGCTGTTCAAGTTCAAGGAAGACATTCGCGTTTACGCCAACGAACAGCAAGACCAGCAACTCTACGCCATTCATGCCGACCGCGTGATCGACTTCAACGCCGTGTACCACATGCGCGATACGCAAAATGGCCAAGCCTTAGGCGCGCTCAAGCGCAAGGGCATGCGCTCGCTGTGGAAGGCGGCCTACGAAGTGCACGATGCCAACGATTTGCCGCTGTACACCATTGCCGAAGAAAGCGCCTTCGTGCGCGTGATGGACGCCCTGTTTTCGGAGCTGCCCATCCTCGGCATGCTCTCGGGCTATGTGTTCAACCCCAGCTACCTGATCAAAGATCAGCAAGGCCGCACCGTCATGCGCATGAAAAAGCAGGCGGCCATGTGGGAAGGTGTGTTCAAGATGGAAGCCTTGGCCCCGCTGCCCGCGCTGGAGAAAAAGCGCCTGATGCTGAGCTTGTTCATGGTGGTGGTGCTGGAACGCATGCGCGGTTAAAGAACCCTCCGCAGCAAAAAGCGGCCCCTGAATATAAATAAGGGGCCGCTTTCTTTTTCTGTATGGATCAGGCTTTTTCCACCACCCGGTAGCTGTCGTCGGCTTGTGGCTCCAGCACCCAGCGCCGGTTGTGGAAAGCCGCCACGCCCGGGCGGTGCGCCACCGAGAGCAGGCCGCCGCCTTGCGCGCGCACCATTTCCAGCAATGCGGCGTACAAGTGGGCTTCGGTGGCTTCGTCCAGCGCGCTGGTGGCCTCGTCAGCCAGCAACCAGCGCGGCCGTTTGAGCAAGGCGCGCGCCAGCGCCACGCGCTGTTGCTCGCCGCCCGAGAGTTTGTGGCTCCAGTTGCTTTCGGTATCGAGCAAGCCCGCCAGATGCGGCATGCGCACCGTGTGCAGCACTTGCTGCAAGGCGGTATCGTCGTAGGCATTGGGCGGCTGCGGGTAAGCCAGCACCGCGCGCAGCGTGCCGTGCGGCAGATAGGGGCGCTGCGGCAAAAACATGCTTTGCGCGGGCAAGTTCACTTGCCCCATCGCCTGCGGCCAAATGCCCGCCAGCGCGCGCAGCAGGGTGGATTTGCCGCTGCCTGATGAGCCTTGGATCAGCACCGCTTCGCCGGGTTGAATGTGCAAATCATCGGCCTGCACTTGCAGCTTGCCGTTGGGCAAGAAGCAGCGCAGCGCTTGCAGGGCCAACACATCGCCCGCCTCTTGGTAATGCCACTGTTTTTCGGCAGGCGCGTTTGGCTGCGCTTGCGCGGCATCGGTTTGGGCGGGCATGGTCAATTCTTTCAGTGCGGCACCCACGCCGCGATCGAAACTGACCAGGCGCTCGGTCGTTGCGCGCCAACTGGCCAGGCCCGCATAGCTGTCGATGAACCAGCTCAGCGAGTCCTGCACCTTGCCAAAGGCGTTGGAGATTTGAATCACATCGCCCAGCTTGATGGCCCCGCTGAAATAACGTGGTGCCGCCACCAGAAACGGAAAGATGATGGCCGCCTGCTGAAAAAACGAGGTGAACCAGATCAGCCCCTTTTGCGCCTTGATGAGTTGCAGCATATTGCTCAGCACCAAGGTAAAGCGCCCGTCCAAATGCTGGCGCGATGCGGCCTCGCCCCGATCAAAAGCCACCGCCTCGCTGTATTCGCGCAGGCGCACCAAGCTGTAGCGAAAGTCGGCCTCGCGCCACTCTTGCCAAAAGTTCAGGCGAATCAGCCTGCGGCCAATGAAGTGCGCCAGCACGCTGCCCACGGCGCAATAGGCCAGCGCTACCCACACCATGTAGCCTGGCACAGTCACCATCTGCGCGCCCAATGTAAAACTGATGCTGCCCGACACCGTCCACAAAATGCCGATGAAAGACACGAGCGTGACCGTGGCGTTGAGCAGGCCCATGCTCATGCCCAGCGCGCTGCCGGTGAAACGGGCAATGTCTTCTTGAATGCGCTGGTCGGGGTTATCGGGCACGCTGGCCGCACCGCTTTGGCGCAGCAGCTCCAGGTGGTAGTAACGGTAGTTGGCCAGCCATTTGTCGAGATAGTGGCGCGTCATCCACCCCCGCCAGCGCAGATCCAGCCGTTGCGTCACGTAAAACTTGTACACGGCCAGCACAATGGCGGTAAAGGCCAGCACGGCAAAACGCTGCATTTGCTGCCAGAAGACGGTGGCATCCTTTTCTTGCAAGGCGTTGTAGAACACGTTGTACCACTGGTTGAACAGCACGCTCATGTACACCGTGGCCAGGTTCAGCACCAGAATCAATAGCAACATCAGGCGGGCGGGCCATTTTTCTTCGGCGTTGAAAAACGGCATGGACAAGCGCCAGGCATCGCGCAAGAAACGGCCCCAGGCACTGAACGGATGAAAGAAAAAGAGAGAAAGAAAAACGAGGCGC
>JAUMXD010000101.1 GCA_030529305.1 Allobrachymonas sp. | reverse complement strand
ACTGCGGGCACCAGCTGGCCCAGAATTTCACCAAAGTGGGCTTGCCCGCCTTCAAATAGGTGGTGGCCGGCTTGCCCTGCACGTCTTGCAGCTTGTTCAAAGCCACTGCCGTGGGCGAAGCCGCCTCGGCCGGGCGCGAAGGTTGCAAGAACAGAATGGCCCCGGTCGCCAGGGCGGCGACAAAAGCCAGGGCTTTCCATTTGCTTTTCATGTCGATCTCCTTGTTGCGATGTGACCGGTTAAAACCTGATTAGGCACCGGCCGACAAGGCTGTAGTCGCAGGCAGCGGCAAAAACCTGACTGCTTCCCCTAAAAATAGTCAAGCTTTGTCCGAAGCTACAGAGGCAAAGACTATTGCGTTCATCCTCCCCAGCAGCTTGTTCACAGATATTTCTCCGCCTCGCGGATGCTGCGTTTGGCCATGCGGCTGCGGTGCTTGTCGATAAACGCGCGCACCCATTGCGGATTGGTTTTGCTGTAGTCGCGCAGCGCCCAGCCGATGGCTTTGTTAATGAAAAATTCGCGCTGCCCCAGGTTGTTGCAGAGGATTTGTTCCAGCAGAGCGGTATCGGTCTGCGCTTTGCGCAGCAATTGGTGATCAATCGCCACGCGCCGCAGCCAAATGTCGTCGCTCTGGCTCCAATCCAGCAACACAGCGTTCACCTCCAGGTGCCGCAACGCGATGCCGCCCACGATGCGATCGAGAAAATCCGCCGTATCCCACCACGATTTGGTGGTGATCAGTTGTTGCAGGCGCGGCACGTCTTGCGGCGTGAGCTTTTTCTGCACCGCCTGCAGATATTGCAGCGCCGCGTATTGCATCTCGCGCCAGGGGCTGGCCCAGCATTGTTCGATAAATCGCCAGTCCACCTCTTCTGCCACCGCGTTTTTGAAAAACGGTTGGCAGATTTTGGCCAACTGTGGCTTGGAAATGCCCAGGTAGTCGAAGCGATGCTTCATGTAAGCCTCCATGGGCGCGGCACGTTCGGCGTTGGCGTGGCGCTTCAGTTCGGCCAGCAAATTGTCGACATTCATGGCATACCTCGGTCTTTTCGCTGATCCTTGTTCTCGTTCTTGCCCAACGGGCGAATTTCATAAGCCAAGGCGCTTTCTCGCACTTCAACCGGCACCGTATCGCCCACAGCATATGGCTCCGTGCCGTGCCTGCAGGCGGCGACTTGCTTGCCGTCGCTTATTTGCAGGGTCCACATATCGCAACGTCTGTACGGCTGCCGCAAATTGGTGACGGTGGCCTGTTGTTGCATACGCGCTTGCGGCAGAAGGCTGAGCACGGCGATCAAATGAGTCAACACCATGCCCAAAAACAGCGCAAGCACCACTGTTTGAATCGATTGGGACACACCACGCAAGTTTTTGAAGCTGTAACTGCTGGCCCTGTTCACCAGATAACGAGCACCAGGCCATGCGATCACCGACAAAGGCGGCACCAAGTACATGGTGATCTTTTTCCACTCCACCGGCCGCGAGAATTGCATGGCAAGCAACAACAAGGCTGCCATTGCCGCCAGCAGTACCAAGGCAGGCCGCCAGATTTGCTTTTTGTTGGATGAAATGCCACGCATGACAAGCTCCTGCTGCATCCGCTTGGGTTTCATATTCACGCATCGGCAACGTCGATCGAAGCCTGCCCGCTTTCCAGATCGAGCAGTGCCTGCTTGCGCGCCAAGCCGCCACCATAGCCGGTGAGGCTGCCATCGCTGCCAATCACGCGATGGCAAGGGATGAGGATGGAAATGCGGTTCTGCCCATTAGCCGCCGCCACAGCACGCATGGCCTGCGGCTTGCCGATGTGCGCGGCCTGCTCTTTGTAGCTGCGCGTGGCGCCGTAGGGAATGGTTTGCAGCTCGCGCCACACGGCTTGTTGAAAGGGTGTGCCCACCGGGGCCAGCGGCGTGGCAAAGGTTTGCAAGCGCCCGGCAAAGTATTGATCCAGCTCGTGCTGCAAGACTTGGCTGCGCGCGATGTTGCGCCACACAAAGCGCGCCGACTGGTCCTGATGCGCCTGCTGCGCCTTTTGCAGCGCGCGCAGTTCGGTTTCTACGGCCTTGCGCTCAGGAAATTCGAGCAGGCACAGCCCCGCCTCGCTGAACACGGCCAGCATCTGCCCCAGCGGGGTGGGGTGCAGAGAAACCGTCAGCTCAACCGCAGTTACGCCCTGCCCTGCGTGTTCGCCTGCGCTTTCGCCCGTGTGTTTGCCCGTGTTTTGCGCAGGGGCCAGCAAATGCTGCACGCGCTTGAGTCGCACGTACTGCTCAAGCGTGAGGCCCATGCGCTTTTCAAAATCTCTTTTCAAAGCCAGCAACTTCGCTTCCGACTCAAAGGGATGCGCGCGATAAGACTTGGGCGGATTGGCCTGCGCCGCCAGCCAAGCGGCATAGGCTTGCCACGGCGCGGGCAGGCGCTGTTGCGGATCGGGCAGCTGGTGCAGGTTCAAAGTGAATGTCATGGCTGTTGCTGGGTTTGCAAAAAGTGGGCAATGCTGTTGGCTGTGCGCTTGCTGCCCTCCAGCCACTGCGGCAGCCATTCGGTGATGCGCTCGCTGCGGCGGTGCTGATACACGCCGGGCTGGGGCTCGTCGATGTATTCGTGTTGCCGCACCAGCACCAGTGGTTCTTCTGCGCCCATGGTTTGTTCGTAAAAGGCCGACGCCTCTTCGTAAGTGGCAAAGGCGTAGAAATAATCGCTGCCCTCCGCCTCGTCTGGCGCACCGCGTTCGGGGTGGCACCACACGCGGTATTCCAGCACCTCGTCGTAAAAATACCCGCCGCCCGAAAAGCAATGGGCATCGTATTCGCCGACCTGGTCGGGACTGATGGCAGGCGGATATGCAGGGGTTAGGCTCATGTGTTTCTTTTGGATGGGGTAACGGCTTATGGCTATGTACTCAAGGCATTGTGAGCGCGATGGCGCCATTCGCCCAACAGGGCTAACCCTGCTGCTCCAGCATCTTTCTGAAGCGGAACAGGGCATAGCCCAGAAACAGCAGGCCGGTGGCGGCCATCACGGCCAGTTGCGGCCACACCACGTCGATGCCCGCACCGCGCAGCAGCACGCTTTGCGCCAGCGACACGAACTGCGTGGTGGGCCAGTATTCGCTGATCCATTGCGCCGCAGCAGGCATGTTGCTGCGCGGCGAAGACGAGCCCGAAAACATCAGCGCGATGATGTACACGGGCATCATCAGCAAGCTGTACTGCGGCATGGTGGGCGCCAGTGTTGCCAGCATGATGGCCAGCGCCGCCATGGCAAACATGAACACGGCCGCGCCCAGCGCAAACAGCCCCAGCGAACCGGCCAGCGGCACGCCCAGCAGGCCGCCGACCATGAAGCGCATGGACAGCAGCGCCACCGTGCAAATCACCAGGCCGTTGGCCAGGATTTTGGCCAGCACGATCTCGAACGCGCCCACGGGCATGACCAGCAAGTGCTCGATGGTGCCGCGCTCGCGCTCGCGAATCACGGCCGCGCCCACCAGCACGAGCGTGATCATGGCGATCATGTTGTCCACCTCCATGATCGCCATCGGCCACACGTCGTTGCCATTGGGGTTGAACTGCAGTTTGATAACAGGCCGCACGGGCGTGAGGCTGTCGATGAGCCGTTTTTTCTGCAAGAAATCAACGATCTCGTTCTGGAAAATCCGCCCGATATACGCCTGCCCCAGCCCCGCTTGCGCAATGGTGGTGGCATCGGCCAGCAGCTGCACTTGCGGCGCGCGGCCCAGTTCCACATCGCGCTGAAAGTGGGGTGGAAATTCAATCACGAACAGCATCTGGCCCTTGTCCATCAGCGCATCCACCTCGTTGCGCTGAATCAGCACGGGCTTTTGAAAATGCGGCGGCTGCAGGGCCGCCACCATCTGGCGGCTCAATGGCGACTGATCCATATCCACCACGCCTACTGATGCGTTGTGCACATCGCGGCTCACGCCCGTGGCCGCCGAATACACCAAGCCGGTAAAGGCAAACACGATCAGCACGAGCAGCACCGTATCGCCAAACAGGCTGCGCAGTTCTTTGGCACTCAAGGCAAGGATGTTTCTGAGGGTTCGCATGGCAGGTCAGGTCTTATTCAACTGGGTAAATAGCTTGTCAACAACGCCCGCTAGTGGCGCTCAACTCGGGCAAAGCAGCGGTTTTGCGAATCAGCGCCAAGGGCTGCTTTCGCTCGGCAGCGTTTTGCTGCAAGCGCAACCACGCCGTCTCCTGCCCGAAGCGCACTTCCACTTGCGCCTGGCCGTCAGCACTCCGGTAGATTTCAATCGGATGTTTCATGGGTTTTCCTTGTTCGATGGGCATTACGCAATGGCAGGTTAGGCGAACTGACGCTTCTGGCAATAAAGAGGGATTGACTCATCCTTTCATCCTTATTTCTCCTGCTTTTTCAGCAGCTGCGAGGCCAGCCCCAGATACAGCAGGCCAAACAGCGCCAGCATGGCGTATTCGGTCAAAAAGTCGCCCAGCCCCAGCCCTTTGGCAAAGCCACCGCTGCTGATGCGCTGGAACCATGAGGCTGGAAAACCCACGCCAATGGCGTAGGCGCTGCCCTCCATGCTCGAGAGCGGATGGATGATGCCGGAGAAGTTGAGCGTGGGAATCATGG
>JAUMXD010000005.1 GCA_030529305.1 Allobrachymonas sp. | reverse complement strand
TGCGCTTGGCCAGCTCTTGCGGCACGGCCTTGGGGTAGCCCGAGCCGGTAAAGCCACTCATCCCGATGACGTCGCCCGGCATGATGAGTGCCGCAGCGGCTTCGGCGGACATGATCTTTTCACGAAACAAGGGGTGCAAAACACGAGCGGTTTGTTCCATGGTGTGTGTTTCCTTATCGAAATGAATGGGCCATGCCAACATGGCGGAAAAGATTTGCTGCAAGCAGGCGAACCTGTGCCTGCGGCAAACGTGCGAAGCATTATAGAAAGTAGAAAGGGGGCCAATTTACCTTTGCGCCCTACTCTCCGAACAGGAGCAAAACGCGTCCAAAAAGCCAGAGAAAACAAATACAAAAGCCTGATTCCCCCACCCACTTCAAGAAGAATAAATACAAATCATTCCTTTTGCCTACCCAATCATCGCAATTAAGCGCCATACAAAAATCATGCTTCTATTTCAGGCCATCTGCTTGCTTCCATATCTACGCAGTTGGCTACAAATAACCACCCGATCAGACCATCTGGCTGACTAACTCACAAAAGCGCATCAAAACCATCGCCCTACCCCCTGGCAGCCGAATCACCCACTTATAAAATCCAGCCAACCTCACTTTTGCCCTCTTGGCTAAAGAAAAGGCTGCCACGTTCCAAGCGCCTACACCAACGCATCCACATCCAAATCACACACATGGCCACGCACGAAATCAAATGCCCGCATTGCGGCACCGCTTTCAAGATTGACGAAGCCGGCTACGCCGACATTGCCCGCCAAGTGCGCGACCAGGAATTTGCCCAGCAGCTACACGAACGGCTGGCCTTGGCCGAGCAAGACAAACGCAGCGCCGTGGCCCTGGCCGAATCGCGCCTGCAACAAGAATGGCAGCGCAGCGCCACCACCAAGGATGCCGAAATCCAGGCACTCAAAGCCCGACTGGATGCCGGCGCGCTGGAACAGCAACTGGCCGTGAAGCAGGCACTGGAAGCCGTACAGAAAGAACGCGATGCACTGGCCAGCGCCCTGGCGCAAGCCCAGCAAGAACAACGCGCCGCCACCGAACTGGCCCAAACCCGGCAGGCCGCCGCCCTGCAACAAGCCACGGCCGAGCGCGATGCGCAGATCCAGCAACTGCAAGCCCAACTGCAGGCGCAAACCCAGGCAGCGCAAGCCGCACAGCAACTGGCTGTGACCGAAGCGCGCACGGCGGCTGAGCGCGAGCGCGATGCCCTGCGCAGCGAGCTGGAGCGCGCCGCGCTGGAAAAACAACTGGCCGAGCAGGCGCTGAAAGATCGCTACGAAACGCAGATCAAAGACCGCGACGACGCCATCGAGCGCCTACGCGACATGAAAGCGCGCCTATCCACCAAGATGGTGGGCGAAACGCTGGAACAGCATTGCGAAACCGAGTTCAACCGCCTGCGCGCCACCGCCTTTGCCCGCGCCTATTTCGAAAAAGACAACGACGCGCGCAGCGGCAGCAAGGGCGACTACATCTTTCGCGATCGCGACGAGCACGGCACCGAGGTCGTCTCCATCATGTTCGAGATGAAAAACGAGGCCGACCAAACCGCCACCAAAAAGAAGAACGAAGACTTCTTCAAGGAGCTGGACAAAGACCGCGCCGAAAAAGGCTGCGAATACGCCGTGCTGGTGTCGCTGCTGGAGCCAGAGAGCGAGCTGTACAACGGCGGCATCGTTGATGTGTCGCACCGCTACCCCAAGATGTACGTGGTGCGCCCGCAGTTCTTCATCCCCATCATCACGCTGCTGCGCAACGCCGCGCAAGGCGCGCTGCACTACAAGAACGAGCTGGCGCTGGTGAAAGCGCAGAACCTCGACATCACGCGCTTTGAAGAGCAGCTGGATGACTTCAAAACCGCCTTCTCCAAAAACTACGACTTGGCCTCGCGCCGCTTTCAAACCGCGATCGACGAGATCGACAAATCCATCGACCACCTGCAAAAAACCAAGGATGCACTGCTGGGGGCTGACCGCAATTTGCGCTTGGCCAATAACAAGGCGCAGGATGTGACCATCAAGAAACTTACACGCGGCAACCCCACCATGACGGCCAAATTCGCCGAGTTGAAAGAACTCAAAAATAACCCACCGCCGCAACATGGCAACATTTAAAACCACCAAGGGGGCACAACCTGTGGCTCTCTGCAAGCCTTGGCACTAAGCCCCTTTGCCCATTCCTTCACCCACCCCTACACCCCTTTTACAAACCCACCACTTCACCACTGATTCAGAAAGCCCCATCATGAGCACCACCCTCGGCACCCCCCTCTCCCCTTCGGCCACCCGCGTCATGCTGCTGGGCAGCGGCGAACTGGGCAAAGAAGTCCTCATCGCCCTACAACGCCTGGGCGTGGAAACCATTGCCGTAGACCGCTACGAAAATGCCCCCGGCCAGCAAGTGGCGCACCACGCACGCACCATCACCATGAGCGATGCGGAGCAACTGCAAGCCCTGATCGAAGCCGAAAAGCCCCACCTGGTGGTGCCCGAGATCGAGGCCATTGCCACCGGCGTGCTGGAGGCGCTGGAAGCCGCCGGCACCGTGCGCGTGGTGCCCACCGCCCGCGCCACCCGCCTGACCATGGACCGCGAAGGCATCCGCCGCCTGGCGGCCGAAACCCTGGGCCTGCCCACCAGCCCCTACCGCTTCTGCGATTCGCTGGCCGAGCTGCAAGCGGCCATTGACGGCACGGATGGGCAGCCCGGCATCGGCTACCCCTGCGTCGTCAAACCCGTGATGAGCAGCAGCGGCAAGGGCCAAAGCAAGATCGACGGCCCTGCCGACGTGGCCCGCGCCTGGGACTACGCCATGCAGGGCGGGCGCGTGGCCAAGGGCCGCGTCATCGTGGAAGGCTTCATCGACTTCGACTACGAAATCACCCTGCTCACCGTGCGCGCCCGCAACGCCCGGGGCGAGATCGACACCCACTTCTGCGCCCCCATCGGCCACCGCCAGGTCGCGGGCGACTACGTGGAAAGCTGGCAGCCCCACCCCATGCCGCCCGCCGCACGGGCCGAAGCCGAGCGCATTGCCCGCGCCGTGACGGGCGACCTGGGCGGCCTGGGCCTGTTCGGCGTGGAACTGTTCGTCAAAGGCGATCAGGTGTGGTTCAGCGAAGTCAGCCCCCGCCCGCACGACACCGGCATGGTGACGATGACGACGCAATGGCAAAACGAGTTCGAACTGCACGCCCGCGCCATCCTTGGCTTGCCCGTGAACACGGCGCTGAAAAGCCCCGGCGCCAGCGCCGTGATCTACGGCGGCGTGGATGCGAAAGGCATCGTCTTTGACGGCGTGGCCGAAGCCCTGGCCGTGCCGCAAACCGACATCCGCCTGTTTGGCAAACCCGAAAGCTTTGCCAAACGCCGCATGGGCGTGGCCCTGGCCTGGGCCGATGATGTGGACACCGCGCGCGAACGCGCCAAACAGGCGGCGAACCTGGTCAAACCGCGCGTGGCTTGATTTGAAAAATGATTTTTAAATCCCCTGAGCGCCGCTGTGATTGGCGGTGGATAAGCGGTGCTTGGGGTAGCTCTTGAAAGCGCGCTGATTCATGAAAAGCGCCTTTCACCGCAGAGACAAAAAAACACAGAGATTTTTATTTATATAACACCGTTTTAGCTTTACCTTCATTCAAGCCTTACCAAAACAGCTACACAGAACGAGTAATTAATATTATGGCATTAAATTATTAACAAAAATGCAAAACAAACTCTCAACTCGATCATCTTTTTACAGGTCTTGATGACCAAATTTCCAAAAATTTATTGTCGCTTGTCTTGAAAAATAAATAGGTTGGCACCCAAAGCAAGCCAGCAGAAATAGACAACCCAATAGAATCAACCCATTGCGGGACGGTAGTCCTATCAAAATTCTCAATAAGATAGACAAATAAGTCTTTGAACTCCACCACTAAAATATAAGAGAAAGCAAAAAGAGGAACCCCAGAAATTAGCATATACATCATACACTTTAAAAGCGCACCCTTATTTTTCGCAAAATATTGGAAATTATTTTCATAAAGCTCATTCCCACTAATATATTCACAATATCCAACCCTCCTCCTCTTAAACCAACCTACACTCCAAAAGCTTGCTTCATATTTTTCGCACTCCCAATCATGCTTTAGAAGCAAAGCCATTCTCTTGTTAAACTCATTTATTTTTCCCTCTAAACCATAACTCCTCAGCTTAAATCGCGCAGGAATAAGCGCCCTTGCAGAAGCCAACAGATCTCTATTCTCTTTATCAACCGGATTAAGTCTCGCCTCAAGCTCAGCACAAAGAGAAGCCATCTGCTCTTTCCTATTTTTCTCATAGCATTGAGAAAGCCGAACTAAATCCTTAGCTAGATCGCGCATTCTTTCACGCCATTTCGCGCGCTCCGAAGTAATATTTTCTATTTTGATTTTCTTGTCAGAATAATAAGAGGCAATAATTCCTCCAAAAAGACCAGAAAAAAATCCACTAAACAATGAAGCAGCCATCTTCATAATATCCTCCATAGCTCATATAATTAAGTGAATTAATCTTATCTATCGCCTCGGCGGCAAACCCGTATGTTGCGTCAGCAGTTGGCCGCGCTTGGGCTTGCCACCAAGCGTACGTTGTTTGGGCCTTTGCCCGCCGCTGGCCTGCTGCGTCTTGGCTTTGAACGCTCCCATCCCTTTAACAGCACCGCCCTTGCCACCAGGCCGTGAGGGCGTGCTGTTGCTGCGTCGGGCGCTTTGGTAGCTGCCATCGGTTACGGGTTGCCAGCGCGGAATGAGGTGTTGCTTGCCATTGCCGATGAGGTCGGCGCGGCCCATGCGTTGCAGGGCCTCGCGCAACAGGGGCCAGTTGTTGGGATCGTGATAGCGCAAAAAAGCCTTGTGCAAGCGGCGTCGGCGTTCACCCTTGACGGTATCGACTTTTTCGCCGCGATCGTCGCGGTGCACGCCTTTCAAAGTGTTCACGCCCGTGTGGTACATGGCAGTAGCGGTGGCCATGGGGCTGGGGTAGAAGGCTTGCACCTGGTCGGCGCGGAAGCCATTTTTCTTGAGCCACAGGGCGAGGTTGAGCATGTCTTCATCCGTGGTGCCGGGGTGGGCGGCGATGAAGTAGGGGATAAGGAATTGCTCTTTGCCTGCCTCGGTGCTGTATTGCTCAAACATCTGCTTGAAGCGGTCGTAGGTGCCGATGCCGGGCTTCATCATTTTGGAGAGCACGCCTTGCTCGGTGTGCTCAGGCGCGATCTTGAGGTAGCCGCCCACATGGTGCTGCACCAGTTCCTTGACGTAGGCGGGCGATTGCACGGCCAGGTCGTAGCGCAGGCCGGAACCGATCAGCACTTTCTTCACGCCCGGCAGTTGGCGCACGCGGCGGTAGAGCTGAATCAAGGAGGTGTGGTCAGTGCGCAGATTGGGGCAAATGCCGGGGTAAACGCAGCTGGGCTTGCGGCAGGCGGCCTCGATCTCGGGCGAGCGGCAGCCCAGACGGTACATATTGGCGGTGGGGCCGCCCAGGTCGCTCACCACGCCGGTAAAGCCCTGCACTTTGTCGCGCATCTCTTCCACCTCGCGCACGATGCTGCTGGCCGAACGCGATTGAATGATGCGGCCCTCATGCTCGGTGATGCTGCAAAAGGTGCAGCCGCCAAAGCAGCCGCGCATGATGTTGACGGAAAAGCGGATCATCTCCCACGCGGGGATTTTGGTCTCGCCATCGTGGCGGCCACGCGCATCGGCGTAGCGCGGGTGCGGGCTGCGGGCGTAAGGCAAGTCAAAAATCCAGTCCATCTCGGCCATGCTCAGCGGAATGGGCGGCGGGTTGAGCCACACGTCGCGCGCGGTGGCGCCCTCGCCGTGGCGCTGCACCAGCGAACGGGCGTTGCCCGGATTGGTTTCGAGGTGCAGCACGCGGTTGGCGTGGGCGTAGAGCACGGAATCGGCCTTGACTTGCTCGTAGCTGGGCAGGCGGATGACGGTGTGGGCGCGATCGGCGTGCTGTTCAGCGCGCACAGCACGTTCGGGGCGCACCGGGCGATGCAGGGTGATGGGCTTTTCTGCAACGGTGGCCGTGGACGCAGGCTCCGCTGTGGTTACGGCCGCCGCTACGTTTTTGGCGGCTACAGGCACAGCAGGCTCTGATGGCGCCGCATCTGCTTTTGCGCCTGCTGAATCTTTGGCGTTTTCAGGCTGTGCTTGCTTGGCAGCGCGCTCAACTGTTTGTGCCGCGCCCGTGTTAACAGCGCCGCCCTGCTCTGCTTTTTGGGCGCACGCTTGCTCAGCCGGGGTTTGGTAGGGGTTGGTGTATTCGTCCACTCGGCCGGGGCGATCCACCTCGGTGGAGTCGATCTCCAACCAGCCCGCCTCGGCTGTGCGGCGCACAAAAGCCGTGCCGCGCACATCGGTGATCTGCTCCACCGGCTCGCGCCGCGCCAGGCGATGCGCCACCTCCACCAAAGCGCGCTCGGCATTGCCGTAGAGCAGCAGGTCGCACTTGCTGTCCACCACGATGGAGCGGCGCACCTTGTCGCTCCAGTAGTCGTAATGGGCGATGCGGCGCAGGCTGCCCTCGATGCCGCCCAGGAGGATGGGCACGTCCTTGTACGCCTCGCGGCAGCGCTGGCTGTAGACGATGGCGGCGCGGTCGGGCCGCTTGCCGCCCACGTTGCCAGGGGTGTAGGCGTCGTCGCTGCGGATTTTGCGATCGGCCGTGTAGCGGTTGATCATCGAATCCATATTGCCCGCCGTCACGCCCCAGAACAGGTTGGGCCGGCCCAGCGCCTTGAAGGCTTCAGCGCTGGTCCAGTCGGGCTGAGCAATGATGCCGACGCGAAAGCCCTGCGCCTCCAGCACGCGGCCGATCACGGCCATGCCGAAGCTGGGGTGGTCCACGTAGGCGTCGCCCGTGACCAGAATCACGTCGCAGCTGTCCCAGCCCAGCTGCTCCATCTCGGCGCGGCTCATGGGCAGGAAGGGCGCGGTGCCGAAGCGCTTGGCCCAGAAGGACTTGTAGCTCATCAGGGGCTTGGGGGCATGCGTGTTGGAAGCGTTGTGAGTAGATGCCGACATTTTTTCGTGAAATCCAAAGGCTGCTTGCCTCATCGAAACAAATCAGTGAAACGACTCGCAGCAGATAAGAACAGGCATACGGCCTATGCATCATTTGACGCGAAACAGCCAAAAGCGCAAAGCAGCACATACGCCTACACTCTGATCGCTCAATCAGCGCCCTTGCCCTATGCAGCAGCCAAAAAAGAATGGCATGGGATAAACCCATGCCATTGCATGATGATTGCCTTTGCAGATCAATCCCAGCGGCGCAGCACCAGGCTGGCATTGGTGCCGCCAAAGCCAAAGCTGTTGGAAAGCACCTGGCGCAAATCAGCGTTGCGCGTGGCGGTAACCAAAGGCAGATCACCCACAGCCGGATCGGGCGTTTCTACATTGACCGAACCGGCAATGAAGCCTTTTTGCAGCATCAGCAAGCAGTAAATGGCTTCTTGCACGCCAGTAGCCCCCAGCGAATGGCCGGTGAGCGATTTGGTGGACGAGAACGGCGGCACTTTGTCGCCAAACACCGTACGCAAAGCGTTGAGTTCAGGCACATCGCCCACCGGGGTGGATGTGCCATGCGTATTGATGTAGTCGATGGGTGCATCCAGCCCTTCAATGGCTTGGCGCATGCAGGCCACAGCGCCATCGCCCGATGGGGCCACCATGTCAGCCCCATCACTGGTGGCGCCAAAACCCACCACCTCGGCCAGAATGTGCGCACCGCGCGCCTGGGCGTGCTCTAGCGATTCCAACACTACAGCGCCACCGCCGCCAGCGATGACGAAACCGTCACGGTCTGCATCGTAGGCACGCGAGGCTTTTTCGGGCTGATCGTTGCGCTTGCTCGACATGGCGCCCATGCCATCAAACAACAAGGCCATGCCCCAAGACAATTCTTCGCCGCCACCGGCAAACATCACGTCTTGCATGCCCCAGGCGATTTGCTGGGCAGCCGCGCCAATGCAATGCGCCGAAGTGCTGCACGCCGAAGTAATGGAGTAATTGATGCCTTTGATGCCGTAATGCGTGGACAGGCAGGCCGATACAGTAGAGCTCATGCAGCGAGTGACCTGATACGGCCCCACACGGCGAATGCCCTTGCTACGCAAAGTGTCTGCCGCCTCAATCTGGTTGGCAGGCGAG
This sequence comes from Allobrachymonas sp., assembly GCA_030529305.1. Next base: position 24,978 of record JAUMXD010000005.1, on the reverse strand, counting down.
CCGCCGCCCGACCCCATGATAAGTCCCGTGCGCGGGTTCGAAACCATTTCGGGCTTCAAGCCCGCATGGGCAATCGCATCGCGCAAGGCGATGTGGGCATAAGCCGCTGCATCGCCCATGAAGCGCAATTGTTTGCGATCAATTTCTGCTTCAAGGTCAATTTGCGGGATGCCTGCCACTTGGCTGCGCAAGCCCATTTCGGTAAACGCTGGCATGGCCTTGATGCCCGAGCGCCCTTCGCGCAGCGAAGCTTCTACAGTGGCCAGATCATTGCCAATGCACGAGACAATGCCCGCACCCGTTACAACCACACGGCGTTTCATGCTCACACCCCTTCAGCGGCGGTTTCGCCTTCACGCAAGAACAGGCCCACGCGCAGATCGGTAGCCGTATAAATTTCCTTGCCATCGGCCAGCAGGCGGGCATCGCCAATGGCCATATTGAGCTTGCGTTTGATGACACGCTTGATGTCGATCTCGTAACGCACCAGTTTGACATCGGGGCCAACTTCGCCAGTGAACTTGACTTCACCCGCGCCCAGTGCGCGTCCACGCCCTGGCAGACGCAACCACGTCAGGTAAAAACCGATCAGCTGCCACATGGCATCCAGCCCCAAGCAGCCGGGCATGACGGGGTCGGTTTTGAAGTGGCAATCGAAGAACCAGAGGTCGGGTTTGACGTCCAACTCGGCTTCAATTCGGCCCAAACCATGTGCACCGCCATCGGCATCGATGTGCGTGATACGGTCAAACATCAACATGGGTGGCAGTGGCAAACGTCCGCTGTCTGGGCCAAACAAACGCCCCTCTCCCGAGGCAATGAGTTGTTCGTAAGAAAATGATTCAGGCATGATGAAATGATTATATCCAATAGCCATGCGGGCAAGGCGGCAGCGCATGCTGCGTCTGCGCCTCAAACACGATCAGAGCCTGGTCTGCGGGCCGCAGCCGAAACAAAAAGTCAAGGCCAGTAATTTTCTGACATGTATTTCAGCTGATCCGGTGGTCTGAGCAGACTTGGCAAAGCCCAAAACGCGATTTGCCTTACAGCTGAATCAGACCAGCCTGCCCCATCAAGCAAGGGCAAAACGCTGCCGAACGCTGGCCTCGATACCCGCAGCATCCAGACCCTGCATCTGCATGAGTTTGACCGGATCGCCATGCTCAATGAAAACATCGGGCAGACCCAGCTGCAACACGGGCAAATTCAGGCCGTGCGCTTGTAGGCACTCCATCACCGCACTGCCTGCGCCACCCATGATGCAGCCGTCCTCAAGCGTCACCAGCGCATCGTGCTGGCGGGCTACTTCCAGCAGCAGGGCTTCGTCCAAAGGCTTGGCCCAGCGCATATTGACGACGGTGGCGTCCAGCGCCTCGGCCGCTTGCAGGGCCGGGTATAGCAGGCAGCCAAAAGCCAGCATGGTGATTTTGGGCTGTGACGCGCCCGCACCGCTTGGCACACTTGGCGTGCTCGGCTGGCCGCTTTGAACTTGGCTGCTTCGGCGGCACACTTCGCCCTTGCCAAAGGGCAAGGTTTCCAGCCCCACGTCCACGGGCTTGCCCACGCCAGCACCGCGCGGGTAACGCACGGTCACGGGTTGGTTCTGGGCAAAAGCGGTGCTCAGCAGCAGGCGGCATTCGGCCTCGTCTGCCGGGCAAGCCACAGCCATATTGGGAATGCAGCGGGTAAAGGCGATGTCGTAATTGCCGGCGTGGGTGGCACCGTCTGCGCCTACCAGCCCGGCCCGATCCAGCGCAAACACCACGGGCAGGTTCTGCAGAGCCACGTCATGAATCATCTGATCGTAGGCGCGCTGCAAAAAGGTGGAGTAAATCGCCACCACGGGCTTGAGGCCCTCGCAAGCCAGGCCAGCGGCAAAGGTCACTGCGTGCTGCTCGGCAATGCCCACATCAAAGTAACGGTCGGGAAAGCGCCGGTGAAACTCCACCATGCCCGAGCCTTCGCGCATGGCCGGCGTAATGCCCACCAGCCGAATGTCGCGCTCGGCCATATCGCACAGCCATTGCCCGAACACCTGGGTGAAAGTGGTTTTGGCCGGGGTGGCTGGCGGCTGCAGGCCTACAGCCACGTCGAATTTGCCCGGCCCGTGGTAGGCAATGGGGTCGGCCTCGGCCTGGGCATAGCCCTTGCCCTTGCGCGTGACCACATGCAGAAACTGCGGCCCCTTGAGGTTGCGCACGTTTTCCAGCGTGCTCACCAGCGCTTGCATGTCGTGCCCGTCTATCGGGCCGATGTAGTTGAAACCGAATTTTTCGAACAACGTGGCTGGCAGCACCATGCCCTTGGCCTGCTCTTCAAGCCGCTTGGCAAACTCCAGCAGTGGCGGCACGCCTTTGAGCACGCTTTTTCCCACATCGCGCGCCTTGGCGTAAAACTGCCCGCTCATCAAATGCGCCAGATAGCGATTGAGCGCCCCCACCGGCGGGCTGATGCTCATATCGTTGTCATTGAGGATGACGAGCAGGCGAATATCGGGCTCCACGCCTGCGTTGTTCAGCGCTTCAAACGCCATGCCTGCGGTCATGGCGCCGTCGCCAATCACGGCGATGTGGTGCTGATCCTTGCCCTGCTGGCGCGCAGCGATGGCCATGCCCAAAGCCGCTGAAATGCTGGTGGAAGAATGCGCGGTGCCAAACGTGTCGTACTCGCTCTCGTCGCGACGCGGAAAGCCACTCAAGCCCCCCAACTGCCGCAGTGTGTGCATGCGTTCGCGCCGGCCCGTGAGGATTTTGTGCGCATAGGTTTGATGGCCCACATCCCACACGATGCGGTCTTGCGGTGTGTTGAACACATAGTGCAGCGCCACGCTCAATTCCACGGTGCCGAGGTTGGAGCTTAAGTGCCCGCCCGTTTGCGCCACGCTTTCAAGCATGAAAGTGCGCAACTCATCAGCCAGTGGCTGCAATTGGGTACGCGGCAACTGGCGCAGATCGTGGGGGCTGTGGATGGAATCAAGCAGTGGTGTCATGCGGGGAAGGTCCTTGGTTCCCGGCGTCTCGACATCCAATGCGATAACCCCGGCTGGGCCGGCATTTTAACGATGACACGCCCAAGCTGACGGATTGATGACGGTAAAAAACGGTTATTGGCCCGGGCGATTTGGGCAGCCACGCGCATACTCATTAAAGCAACGCTCACGTCTCACGTACCAAATGCAAGAGAATGGACGGATGCATATGTGCCCAGCTGCCACTTGCATGCAAGCAGCCCATCTCCCATCAATGCGTGCGTTGAATCACCTTGTCAGCCAAGGCGCGCAAAAGCGCCGTGCGCGCTTCGGGCAGGCCGCTTGCGTGCAGGGTCTGCATGGCCTCTTGATGCAAGTTGCGGGCATATTCCTGCGCGGCTTGCAAGCCCAGCAGCGAGACGTAAGTGGGCTTGTCGTTTTCGGCGTCTTTGCCCGCCGTTTTGCCCAGCGTGGTCGAATCGGCCACCACGTCGAGAATGTCATCCACCACCTGAAAGGCCAGCCCAATGGCCGCGCCGTATTGGGCCAAGGCGGTGCGCTCGGCGCCTTCAGCCGCGCCGCAAGCTGCGCCCATGCTCACGCTGGCTTGCAGCAAGGCCCCGGTTTTGAGTTGATGCATGCGCTGCAACTGCTCGCGATCCAGGCGTTTGCCCACGCTGGCCAAGTCGATGGCTTGGCCGCCTGCCATACCCTCACCGCCTGCCGCGCGTGCCAGCAAGCGGCACAGCTCGGCCTGCATCGCAGCAGGTATCTGGTGGGTATCCTCAGGCACGAGCAGTTCAAAAGCCAAAGCTTGCAAGGCATCGCCTGCCAGCAGTGCATCGGCCTCGCCAAATTGCACGTGCACGGTGGGTTTGCCGCGGCGCAACACGTCGTTGTCCATGCAAGGCATGTCGTCATGCACGAGCGAATAGGCATGAATCAACTCCACCGCACAGGCCGCACGTAAGGCTGCTGCCATGTGCCCGCCCACCGCTTCGCAAGCGGCCAGCACCAGCAAGGGGCGCAGGCGCTTGCCGCCATCGAGCACAGCGTAGCGCATGGCCTGGCCCAAGGGCTGTGGCACCTGCACCCCCACCCAGTCTGACAAGGCTTGCTCCACAGCAGCCAGCTGCTGGGCGCTCCATGCTTCAAATCCATTGGTTGTTTCGCTGGCCGCAGCCGCGCTGCTGGCGATGGCGGCTACATCTCCCATTGCTGCGGTGCTCATGCTTCGGCGTCCTCCCAAGGTTTGGTCACCAAAGCGCCTTGCGGGCTGGCCTCCAGCAGTTTGATTTGATCCTCAACCGCGGCCAGCTTGTCTTTGCACAGCGCCAGCAAGGCCGCGCCGCGCTGGTAGCCCGCCAGCAATTCATCCAGCGGCACCTGGCCCGATTCGAGGTTTTGCACCAGCCCCTCCAGCTCGGCAAGGGCTGCTTCATACGTGGCTGGCAGCTTGCCGCCCGGTACGGATTTGTTGGCTTTACTGGTGCTCATGCAGACTCCCTTGAACAATGTGGATGGCGTGTATCGGCCAAGAATCGATTGGTGTTTTTTGACGGATCTACGAATTGCTTGAGGATTGTACGGGGCCCCTTTTGTACAGCCTGCCGCAATGGCAGATTACCAACCACCTTGGCAGACCCCGTCAAAACTTGCGCTGGAACTGGCGTGCTCCTGCCGGTTTTATCAGCCCTATACAAAGTAGGCCGCGCTCAACAGACCAACTCAATCCGCGAGCCAAATACTGGCCGCCATACGGCCGGTCTGCCCATCGCGCCGGTAAGAGAAAAAGCGCTGCGGCTGGCTGAAAGTGCACCAGTCCACGCTGCCATCGTTGCCGTACACCGCGTGCACGCCCAGCGCGGCCAAGCGCAGGCGCGCCAAGCCTGCCAAATCAGCCAGCCATTTGCTTGGCTGATCTGCGCCACCCACTGCAGGTTGCGCCACAAAGCAAGTGGCTGCCTCGGGTTGCGTTGCAACAAAAGCTGCGCGCACTTCGTCGCCCACTTCAAACGCACGCGGGCCAATACACGGCCCCAGCCAGGCCAGCCAGCCGTCGGCACTGGCGGCGGGGCACAGCGCACGCAAACGCTGCAGCAATTGCTCCAGCACCCCCTGCCCCTGCTGCCCGGCCAGGCTGCGCCAGCCCGCATGCGCCGCACCCACCACGCGCTGCTGCGCATGGCAGATCAATACCGGCAAGCAATCGGCCACCAGAATGGAGCAGGCCACGCCCGGCGTTTGCGTGCAGCTGGCATCGGCCGCGATCGGTTGCTCGCCTTGAGCAACCGATGCGGTCAGCTCGGCCACCTCCACCCCGTGCACCTGCTGCAAAAACACGCTGGGCACGCCCGTGGCCTGCTGCCAGATCTGCCGGTTGCGAGCCACTGCAGGCGAGTCATCTTGCACATGGTCGCCCAGGTTCATGCTGGCATACGGCGGCAGCGACACGCCCCCTGCCCGGCTGCTGACCAGCGCCCGCACCCAGGCAGGCGCTGGCCACTGCGGCACGATCCAGTCCGCTGGAGCGCCTTGATCGTTGGCCACCAGCTCATCTGTGGCCTGTGCAGCCAAGCCCGCCACTTTCACTTTGTTTGAAGGAGCCATTACCATAAACGCCCTTGCCCTCCTTGCCATTTACGCATGAAACACATGCTGGGCATTGTGCCAAGGTCGGCCTATTGATGCGCCATTCAGCCATGCAAGCACTGCCGCTTCTTTGGTAAGGGTTGCTGGTAACACAGGGCTGCATCCACACTGCGCCGCCACTGTTTTTGATAAACCACTCCATGCCTGCCAACGCCTCCGCTCTTTTCGACGATGCGCACTACCTGCAACTGGCACTGGCACAAGCTCAGCTGGCCGCGCAGGCGGGCGAAGTGCCCGTGGGCGCCGTGGTGGTATCGGCCACTGGCCAGGTGTTGGGGCAAGGGCACAACCGCACCCTTTCCGATCACGACCCCAGCGCCCATGCCGAAATCCAGGCCCTGCGCGCAGCGGCGCAAACCACCACCAACCACCGGCTGGAAGGTTGCACGCTCTACGTCACGCTCGAACCCTGCGCCATGTGCAGCGGCGCGCTGCTGCATGCCCGGCTGGCCCGCGTGGTCTATGCCGTGGCGGATCCCAAAACGGGCGCAGCCGGTTCGGTGCTGAATCTGTTTGCGCACAGCGCCCTCAACCACCAAACGGTTTGCCTGCCCTTCGCCCCGCAAGACGCTGCAGGCACCGCCCTGCGCGAGCAATGCGCGGCCATTTTGCAAACCTTTTTTCAGGCCCGCCGCCAAGCGCAAACCGCCCTGCGCCAGCAGCCCCTGCACGCCCCCCTGAGAGAAGACGCCCTGCGCCCGCCGCCCCAGCACTTTGACCACATTGCGCCCCTGCAAGCCTTGCAGCGCTGGAGCCAATTCGTTTTGCTGCGCGACCCCGATCAGCCCGCCGGCCCTCCTTGGCGCATGCATGTGTGGGATACGGCCCCGCACGACACCACCCGCCCGGCCATACTGCTGCTGCACGGCTATGCCAGCTACGGCCTGCTGTGGGCCGAGCTGATCGCCCCGCTGCATGCAGCAGGCTGGCGTGTGCTGGCCCCCGATCTGCTGGGGCATGGGCAAAGCGACAAGCCCAAAAAAGTGCAATGCCACAGCTTGAAGTGGCATGCGGCCCTGCTGCAGCAATGGCTGGCGCAAGCCCACTTTGATCGGCACCACCACCGCGCCGCCGTGCTGCACGATAGCGCCATCGGCCTGTTAAACGCATGGCCCGAACCCGCCGCCGCGCACGCAAGCAAGCAAGCTGCGCACACCAACCGATCCAATTCGGCTCCTGTGCCTGAGCAAACCAGCGGCTGTTCAACCCCTATCAGCTTCACGCACGCCCTAGCCTTGCTGCCCGATGCAGATGCTGCGCACACCACGCCTTGGCGCGAAGCCTGCCGCCTGCGCCCGCGCTTTGATCTGGATGCGCACTGGGCGCTCGGCCCGGCAGAAGCAGCAGGCCGCTACTGGTCAACCCCCTGGCCCGATGCGGGCCACCGCGCCGCTTTGCAATGGCCGCAGTGGGCGCAAGCAATGCAAGAAGCGCAAGGCCCAGCCATGCCAGCAGATGATTTGGCATGGCGGCAATCACCATCTGCCAATGCCTCTGTTCACCACACCCGCACCGCGGCCGAGCCGCCCGCCCCCGATGATGGCGCGCATGGCACAATCGCTGCGGCCGCAGGGGTCGTGCAGCCGCCAGCGCGGATGCAAACCTTCACCGTACCGTCTGGTGGCGCAGCTTTCAGGCACTGGTTGCAGCAGCACGGCAACGACTTGATTCAGCAATTGCAGGCCCACCGCCCCGGCCCGCAAGCACCATCAACATCCGCGTCCAAGCAAACCTTGCCCCTGCCTTGAGCCACAGCTTCACCGCCTGACGGCCTGACCCGCACCACCGCATTCGCATCACCCATCTTCACTTTTCACAAGCAATCCCATCATGGCGCATCTCTACATCTACTCCCCCTCTGGCGCAGTGCGCGACGTGGCCGGTTTTCGCCGCGCCATCAAACGCTTGCAGCAATGCGGCCACACGGTAGAGATTGATCCCGACGCCCTCAGCACCCATCAGCGCTTCGCCGGTGACGACGCCACGCGCATCGCCGCCATCACGCGCGCGGCAGCAAGCGGCGCCGACGTGGCCCTGCTCACGCGCGGCGGCTATGGACTCACGCGCATCCTGCCGCAGCTGCCGTGGAAAAAAATCAGCCGCGCCATCGAAAAGGGCACGCAATTCGTGGGCTTGAGCGATTTCACTGCCCTGCAAACCGCTCTGCTGGCCCAAACCCTGCCGCAGCCAGCCATCACCTGGGCGGGCAATCTGCTGATTGACGACTGGGGCCAAAGCAGCGAACCAGACGAAATCACCGAAGCCTGCTTCAACGACCTGTTGGCGGGCGAAAGCGAAGGCGCGGGCTGGCTCGTGCCCAAAAACGAGCTGCCTGCCTTGCAAGCGCAGTTGCAGAAAAGGCCCATCAAAAACGCCATGCTTTGGGGCGGCAACCTGTGCGTGCTCACCAGCCTGCTGGGCACGCCTTATTTCCCGGCCATCGACAAAGGCGTGCTTTTTCTGGAAGACGTGGCCGAACACCCCTACCGCATCGAACGCATGCTCACCCAACTGCTGCACGCCGGTGTGCTCGACAAACAGCAGGCCATTGTGCTGGGGCAATTCACCGAATACGAAAAAAGCCCGCACGACAAGGGCTTCAACCTTGCGGCCGTGGTGCAATGGCTGCGCAGCCAAACCCGCACGCCCATCATCACTGGCCTGCCGCACGGCCACGTACCGACCAAGGTGCTGCTCCCCGTAGGCGCCAGCGTTGACCTGCAACTGCACGGGCGCGATTGCCTGCTGCTGTGGGGCCATGTGTGCAGCGGGCACTGCCAGCATCACTGATGCGCCGTATCCGGCATCTGAACGTCAATGCCGCGTAGCAGTGGGCATCAATCGCTAGCGGCAACGCAGCTGCCGGGCAAAAAATCGAAGGCGGGCGTTTTTTCAGGCAGGCCCCAATGCGGCTCGTACACAGGCCCGGCAAAGTACAAGCCCTCTGCCGCAAAGGTGGGCGCAGCGGCATCGCGGCTTTTGGCTGCCAGCACTTCATCCATCCACTGCGGCGGGCGCAGCCCCTGTCCCACTTGCACCAGGCAGCCCATGATGTTGCGAATCATGTGGTGCAAAAAGGCATTGGCCTGAAATTCAAAGCGCCAGTAAGGGCCATGCCGCGCAATGGCAATGCGCTGCATGTGCTTGACGGGGCTGAGCGCCTGGCACTGCGCCGCCCGAAAGCTGGAGAAATCATGCTCGCCCAGCAAGCGGCTGGCCGCATCGCGCATGGCATCACCCTCCAGCGGACGAAACGTCCAGCCCACCCGGCCCGCTTCCAGGCTGGGGCGCACGGCCGATTGCAGCAGCACGTACACATAACGGCGCGCCTGTGCACTGGCCCGGGCATGAAAGGCATCGGGCACAGGCCGCGCCCATTGCACGGCAATATCCGTGGGCAAATAGGTATTGGTGCCACGTATCCAAGCCGTGTCTGCACGCTTCAGCTCGCAATCGAAATGCACCACCTGCATCAGCGCATGCACACCCGCATCGGTGCGCCCGGCGCACAGGGTGTGAATGGGCATGCCTGCGAATCGGGCCAGAGCCTGTTCCAGCTTGTCTTGCACCGTGCGGCCCGAAGGCTGGCTTTGCCAACCGTGATAGGCCGAGCCCTGATAACTCACGCCCAACGCCCAACGCATTCATTGCCCTCCATGACCATCCATCAAGCCTACACCTGTCACCCTGCTCTTTGAAACACTCTGCTTCTCACCATTTCATCCAGCCGTTTGCATATCGCCCAAAAAGCTGCTGCTTCAAGCGCCTATTAGGCATCCATGCTCAGTGCGCGCAGTCCTTTCAGCCCCCCCGAGCAGCCACACGCTTTTGCCAAGCTCTTCTTGGTGAAGCATGTTCAATGAGCCCATGCTTACCGCTTGCACTTTGTACACCACACACCGCAGCGCTTTGTTTTCAACGTTAATGGCTCGATGTTGAAATCATCGTTCTACAGGATGAGTTGGCTAACACCATCATCTCGCACTCCATAAAAAAACCGCAGCTTCATCAAAAGCTGCGGTTTTATCGTTTGCACGCCACTTGCAGTGTGCGTATACGTAGCGCTTAGCGCAGGCTTTCCAGCAGAGCTTCAGCCTGTGCCTTCAGGCCGCCCGTGGCGTTTTGCGCCACTTCTTGCGCCATGATGCGGGCACCTTCGTTATCGCCAATGCCCATGAACTCGCGCGCCAAGGCCAGTTTGGTGGCCAGGGGGTCCGAGCCTTGAGCATCAGCCGCGTCTGCAGGTTGCTCCGAATCCAGCGAGAGGCTGCTCATACTGAACTCCAAGCCCTGGCTGGATGGAGCCAGCGCTTCGGCAGACGGAATCTTTGGCTCTGCCTCAGGCATGTCCAGCGACAAGTCCAAAGCTGGCGCAGGCGCGCTATCGCGATTGATCAGCGAAGCGCGCGTAGTCACCGGCACCGTTGCAGGCGACAGGTTCTTCAGATCGAATTCCTGGTTGGATTGCGCTGGCGCGGCAGGCCTGGGCGTTTCAACCGGCAGTTGCGGCGCGGGCGCGGCAGTCACCTCCGGCATGGCCGAAGCAGCGACTGCAGCCGCAGCCCCGGTAACAGCGGCTTGCGCAACGGTTGTACCGGCTTGGTTGGCGGTAGAAGCCGACTCGGCATACAAGGCATTGCCCGGGTCAATTTCAGCGCCTTTGGCACGCACGATGTCCCATTCCGCACCTTCGCCTTGCGTCAAGCGCTTGAGTTCTGTTGCGGCTTGGGCATAGGCTTTCACATCGCGGCGGCGAGCGTACACCTCCAGCAATTTGGCGTGTATGGAAACGTTATCGGGGTGCTTGAGCAAAGCGTCTTTCAGGATTTCCTCGGCCTGAATGTCGCGGCCATAAGCCAGGTAAACATCGGCTTCAGCCACAGGATCCACGTCTGCATCGGCATCCAGCTGGCTGGGCGAATACAGCATGGACGACGGGTTCACGCTGGAAGCACCGCTGGCGGTTGTGGCTTCGGATGTGTCCACATCCTTGCCGCCCGAAACGTGGAAGAAAGAATCCGGCTCGTAATTGCTCTCGGGGAACAAGCTGCCAGACTCGGGGTCTTGCTGATTTTGTCTGCGGCGACGAACGAGCAAATAGCCCAAGCCGCCCAAAGCCGCCAGGCCCAAGCCACCCAGCACCAGCGGATTGTCGGTCAGGCTTTCGAAGAAGCTTGGCTCTTCCATCGGCGGAGGTGGTGGTGGCGCAACCGGTTTCTTGCTCGGGGTCACAGCTGCAGATGCCGCCCTGGAAGCTGCTCTGACTGCTTCGGATGCAACTTGCTCAACGGTCTTTGCCGAATCAGATGCGGCCACGACAGCGGCACTGGCGGCCCCGCTGGCTGCAGCAACGGCTTGCGAAGCGGCCGTTTCAACCGAAGCAACGACCGGCGCAACCACACCCGATGCGCCCGATGCAGGCGCATTGCCTTTGCCAGCCGTTGGCGGCACCACGGCCGGTGGCGTGCCTGGCTGTGCACTGGCGGCCACTTCGGCGCTGATGTTTTTCAAATCGCTCAAGTTCTTGTTGAGCTCGTCTGCGCGATTGATGTTGTCGCGCTTTTGCATGGCCTCGGCCATGCGTTGCTCTGTTGCGCTGCCGGGTTTGACCTCTGCCTTGGAAATGGTCAGGGTATCAGGCGCAGAAACAGGGGATGTTTTAGTGTCTTCAACACGGCTTTGCACCTTGCCGCCGCTTTGCTGGGCGCTGGGCACGGTTTGCGCCATGGGCGAACGCGCCAACTGACCGCGATACGCGCGGAAATCTTCGCTTTGCGCCACGATGATGGCACGCGCTTCGGCTGCAGGCACCGCGCGCGCTTCGGCCGCGCTGGGCATTTTCAGCACAACGCCCGATTTGAGCAGGTTGACGTTGCCGTTGATGAAGGCATGCGAGTTGGCGCGTTGCAAGGCCACCAGCATTTGATCCAGCGAAACGTGCGCAGGGCGGTTTCTGACTGCGATTTCACTGGCCGTATCGCCTCGGCGCACCCTCACTGCGCCAGAGCGCGAACGACCACGCGAAGCCGCAGCTGCTCTTTTTCTGCGAGCGGGCGCGGGGGCTTCGGCGCTTGCTTCACCATCCACTGGCGGCAGATTCATGCGCTCCGCGCGCGGGGCAGGCTTGACCACAGCTGGTGCGCGCGTTGCTGCGCGTGGCGTGGCAGGCTCCACCACGTTGACTGGCGCCGGTGTGCTAGGCGGATCCAGCAACAAGGAAAAATCGCGTGTGACGCTGCCCGAGCCATCGCTGGCTTGCAGCACCACATCCACAAACGGGTCGTTGATGGGCGCATCGCTGCTCAAGACCAATACGGCACGGCCATTGGGCAATTTGCGCACGCTGGCGCGAATACCTTTGACGGTTTGGCCGTAATCCAGACCTTTTTGTGCATACACCGCAGGCGCTGCCATGCCCGCGCGCAGATTGCTGGATTTGGCATCGATCAGTTCCACCTCAGCGCGCAGGGGCTGCCCCAGCGCCGATTGCACTTTCATGCGACCAAAACCCAAAGCGTGTGCTTCGGTACCAATGCAGGCAGCTACCAACGCTGCCACCATGGAAAGACGAGGCTGCGCCAAGATACCCTTAGCTGATTTGCTGCGATTTTTCATTGTGGGATCTATAGTTATTGCGAATAGTTAGAACTTAGCATCATGTCGCGCGAACCTGATGCCTTGGCATTAAAAACATTTGCTTTCCGTTGTCATTAAACGACACATTCTGACTGCATCAAGCCGCAAATGCAGCGCGCAAATGCCGCCAAAAGACCGCTGATATGCCTGCTCATGAAGCCCTTTCCTCTGTCAGGCTCTGTGATGAAAAGCGCTTCATGGGCGCACAAGCGGTGCACAAAACATTTTAGCGATCAGCCTTGCGCCAGCAAGATGCGCAGCATGCGCCGCAGCGGCTCGGCCGCCCCCCACAGCAACTGGTCGCCAATGGTGAAAGCACCCACGTATTCAGGCCCCATCGCCAGCTTGCGGATGCGGCCTACGGGGATGCTCATGGTGCCAGTCACTGCCACAGGCGTCAGCTCTTGCAGGGTGGCTTCGCGCGTGTTGGGCACGACCTTCACCCATTCATTGTCAGCGGCGATCATGGCCTCGATGTCGGCCAGCGGCACGTCTTTCTTGAGCTTGAAGGTCAGCGCCTGGCTGTGGCAGCGCATGGCGCCCACGCGCACGCAAAAGCCATCAATGGGCACAGCCGGGTCAAAGCCCATGATCTTGTTGGTTTCTGCCATGCCCTTCCATTCCTCGCGGCTCATGCCATTGCCCAGGTCCTTGTCGATCCAGGGGATGAGCGAGCCGCCCAGCGGCACGCCGAAATGGGCCACTTCATCGCCCGACAGCGCGCGCTGCTTGGCGATGACCTGGCGATCAATTTCGAGGATGGCGCTCTTGGGGTCATCGAGCAGGTCTTTCACCTCGGCATGGAGCGTGCCGTATTGCTTGAGCAGCTCGCGCATGTGCTGCGCGCCGCCGCCGCTGGCGGCCTGGTAGGTCTGCGTGCTCATCCACTCAACCAGCCCGGCCTTGTAGAGCGCGCCCACGCCCATCAGCATGCAGCTCACGGTGCAGTTGCCGCCCACCCAGTTGTTGCCGCCCTGGGCCAGCGCGCGTTCGATCACGGGCATGTTCACGGGGTCGAGCACGATCACCGCGTCCTCATTCATGCGCAGGGTGCTGGCCGCGTCGATCCAGTGGCCCTTCCAGCCGGCAGCGCGCAGCTTGGGAAAGACTTCGCTCGTGTAATCACCGCCCTGGCAGGTGACGATGACGTCGCACCGCTTCAGCGCGTCGATGTCGTGCGCGTCCTTCAGTGTTTTTTCGTTCTTCGCCATCGCGGGCGCGGCGCCGCCAGCGTTGCTGGTGGAGAAGAAGATGGGTTCGATCAGATCGAAGTCTTTTTCTTCGATCATGCGCCCCATCAGCACCGAACCCACCATGCCGCGCCAGCCAACCAGGCCCGTGACATTTCCCGTTTTCATGTTTCACACCTCTTTCATTGCAAAGCGCCGGATCGCAGCCCGGCTGCTCTCCTGCCTCATATCCTGGCGACAAAGGGGCAGTTTTCCTGGCACGCTCTGGCTTTTTTCAGCTTTTTCATGGGGGCGAGCCCGAGCAACGCTGTTTCCGAGCCAGACACTTTCACGCCCTCACGCCAGAAAAAACCTTCGATGGCCCTGTTTTTTCGAATGCCCCAAAATCCCGAGCCGAGCCGCCAAGCCGTGAAAAATTATAGGCAGCAAACTCCCGCACGAGCCGATTGCCCGCCGCCCCAACGCGCCATTCAAAGCCTGCTTCGGCATTTTGTTCACACACAATGCATGGGCCTAAAGCGCCCGCCATTACAAGGCGCACGCTAGAATGCCCAACCTGTTGAATAACTGACTTTGCTCCCCGACTCGGGAATCGCCCACCATGACTCACGTAGTAACCGAAGCCTGTATCCGTTGCAAATACACCGATTGCGTGGACGTTTGCCCGGTGGACTGTTTCCGTGAGGGGCCCAATTTCCTGGCGATTGACCCGGACGAATGCATCGACTGCGCCGTGTGCGTGCCCGAATGCCCGGTTGGCGCCATCTACGCCGAAGAAGATGTGCCCACCGATCAGCAGCACATGATCGCCCTGAACGAAGAGCTTTCCAAGCTGCCCACCTGGAAGACCATCACCCGCCGCAAACCTGCCCTGCCCGACGCCGAGGAGTGGAAAGACAAAACCGGCAAGCTGGGTGAACTGATCCGCTGATGGCGCAGCCCTCTATGCTGCAAGCTGCCACACGTACACACACGACCTACCCCACCCTGCTGGCCACGCATTGACCGCAGGGCTTTTTCTTTTCAGCTGCGCCGTTTGTTGCTTGCCGCACAAAGGCACACGTCATTTTTCATTGCTTCTCGTTTCTTTTGATTGCACAGCCCCATGACCACTCCACGCGATCTTTCTCAAGTCATTGAAACCGATGCCGTCATCGTTGGCGCCGGCCCCGTTGGTTTGTTCCAGATTTTTGAACTGGGCCTGCTCGAAGTCAAAGCCCACATCATCGACTCGCTGCCCTACCCCGGCGGCCAGCCCATCGAGCTGTTCCCCGACAAGCCGATTTACGACATTCCCGCCATCCCTGTCTGCACTGGCAAGGAGCTGACCGATGCCCTGCTCAAGCAGACCGAGCCGTTTGGCGCCACCTACCACCTCGGGCAAGAAGTCACCGTGGTTGAGCAGCAGCCTGATGGCCGCTTCTATGTGGAAACCAGCAAGGGCACGCAGTTTCTGAGCAAAACCATCTTCATCGCTGCGGGCGTGGGCGCTTTCCAGCCGCGTACGCTCAAGGTCGATGGCTTGGAGCAATTCGAAGGCTCGCAACTCTTTTACCGCGTGAAAAACCCGGCCGACTTTGCCGGCAAAAACCTGGTGATTGTGGGCGGCGGCGATTCGGCGCTGGACTGGACACTCAATTTCACCGCCGAAGGGCCCAACAAGGCCGAAAGCGTCATCCTCGTGCACCGCCGCGACGGCTTCAGGGCCGCGCCTACGAGCGTGGCCAAAATGAAGCAGCTGTGCGACGACTACGAAATGCAATTCATGGTCGGCCAAATCACCGGTTACGAAAGCCGCGATGGCAAGCTGGCCGCCGTGAAAGTCACCGGGGCTGATGGCGTGACGCGCCAAGTGCCGCTGGACGTGCTGCTGGTGTTCTTTGGCCTATCGCCCAAGCTCGGCCCCATTGCCAATTGGGGGCTGGAGATCGAACGCAAGCAATTGGTGGTGGACACCGAAAAATTCTCCACCAGCGTGCCAGGCATTTTTGCCGTGGGCGACATCAACACCTACCCCGGCAAGAAAAAGCTCATCCTCTCGGGCTTTCACGAATGCGCCTTGGCCGCCTTTGCCGCCATGGACATCATCACCCCCGAGAAGAAAGTGTTTTTGCAATACACCACCACCAGCCCCAAACTGCACAAGGTGCTGGGCGTGGAATCGCCCAATTTCGATTGAGCTTTCGACTGAACCAAGACGCAGCCCGCCGCGTGGCGCGGCTTGAATCGGTTCGATGGGTTTGAAGGCCCAGCCTTCCCGAACCGTGCAAGTCCGCTTCAGCGCAACTCACACACTGCACACAAGCTGCATGCAACACCATTTGCATGCAGCTTTTTCTTTTTTGTTCAACGACCTGATTCGCTTATCGCCCCGCTGCTTCATGCTGCACAGGGCTTTAACGCCCACAGCACATGGCTGGCCAAGCGAATGCCGCCAACATGAGCAAAAGCTGCACTCCTCCAGCGCACACGATTGCTCCGTCACGCATCACATTCAAACACGCACTTGATGCCAGGCTGCACGCCAGTCATTCAGGCAACTGCTCCACCACGCAAAAGCTCGCAGCGTATTCCGACTCGTCACTCAAGGTGATGTGCGCCTGCAAGCGGCGCTGCGCAAACCATTGCGCCAAGTCATGATGCAACACGATATGCGGCTGCCCGCTGGCGCGGTTGAGGATTTCGCAATGCCGCCACGTCATCGGCAGGTGAATGCCCAGGCCGATGGCTTTGCTTAACGCCTCTTTGGCCGAGAAGCGCGTGGCCAGATAGCGCACGGCCCGATCCGGCCAGCGCGCTTGCCGCTCGCGGTAGATGGCCAATTCCGCATCGCCCAGCACCGTTTCGGCAAAACGCTCGCCACGCCTATCCAGCGCCGCGCGTATGCGGCGAATATCGCAAATATCGGTGCCGATGCCGTAGATCATGCGCGGCCGCCCCCTTGCGGCGCTGGCGATGCGGCCCGCGCACGGCGCCTGGGCGCTGTTGCTGGCACGTCCGTTGGTGCGCCCAGTTGCTGGTACAGCTTGAACAAGAAAGCCACGCGGCTGGCATCGTCTTTGCCGCCCTTGTAGCTGTAAGCGGCGTCCACGGCTTTGTCGAGCGCGGCATGGGCCTTTGCCAATTCGGCGGGCATGGTCAACGGGTCATACAAATCGGCCAGCGTAGCGCCGGGATACAAGGCGCGGGCATCAAGCACACTTTGCGCTGCCGCTGCTATGGCCATGCGCTGCTTATCCGTAGCTTGCTGCGGCCAAGGATAGTTGTTGTAAACAATCTTGGCGGAATAACGGTAATCACTTTTCAAACGCCCTGCCACCGTGCGCATCCAGGCGTTGTGCATGGTGCTGCACAGCATGCCGAAGTGATATTGGTCAACATCGTATGCAGCCAAGCATAAATTACTAACAATCTCGTTTGGCCCCAAAAAACCAATAGGTATGAAATGCCTGCGCTCAGACGAAACGCTGGGAACAACCAAATGGCAAGTTTCTTGGTGCGAAACAAAAGCGAACTGTGCGGGAGTCGCCGCCAGTTCGTTGGTGGCTTTGCGTGAACTGCTCAGACGAAATGCTTTAACTTGTGCCAAGCGCTCTTTCACTTCAGGAATTTCACGCAACAAATCCGGTGGCGCATCTTTGAGCCACAAGCAATATCGGTCTTCACCATTGATGAACTCATCCGCGCCCAGAAAGCGCCGGACATAAGGCCTCAGACCAGGGTAACGGCGCTTTAATTCTTTGGCTTCTGAGGGCTGCAAGATCAAGTGCCCGCCATCAATGGGTTGATTGCCAAAGCTGATTTCCGGCACATCGCACAAGGGCTTGCTGCGGCGGGCAAGCAGCACGTCGGGCGCATCGACCAGATAGGGGTTGATCCGCTTGACGGGCAGGCGCTGGCCTTCGGCGGCCTTGATGTTGGCGCTGTAGTCGTAAATGACGGGCTGCGCCGCTGGCTGGCTGCCGTAGCCCACGATGATGCAATGCACGGCGGCCACGCCGCGGCCTTCGTTGCTCCACTGAAAGGTGCGGTGGGCAAATTGCAGGTGCAGGCCCTGGGCCAGCATGTGTGGCCACAGCACGCCCACCTGTTCGCCCTGGCAGATGCTGTTGGTGGAAACCAGCGCCGTGCGCATGGCGGGGTTGGCCTGCATGTAGCCCGCCGCTTTGACGTGCCAGCAGGCCACATAGTCCAGCAGGCCGCTGTTGGGAATGCCGTGCATGACATGGGCCGCATCAGCGCGCTGCCCGGTGCTTTGGTATTTGGCGCCCACAAACGGCGGATTGCCCACCACAAAGCTGCATTGCGCAGGCGGCAGCACGGCAGCCCAATCGGTGCGCAGGGCGTTGCCCTCGTGAATGGCGGCGCTGTGGGTGAGCGGGATGCTGGGCCGGGTGGTGCCAAAGCGGGCGGCGGCTTCCTGGTTCATTTGATGGTCGGTGATCCACATGGCCACCTGGGCAATGTGGGCGGCGCTGGGGTCGATTTCGATGCCGTGGAACTGGTTGACGCGCACGCGGCTCAGGTTGTCCACGCGGTCGGTGCCGCCAATCTGGCGGCCCCAGCCAAACAGGCGCTCGATCACGTCCATTTCCAGCCGCCGCAGTTCGCGGTAGGCAATCACGAGGAAGTTGCCGCAGCCGCAGGCGGGGTCAAGCACGCGAATGGCGGGCAGCTTGTCGTAAAGGGCCTGCAGCCTGGTCTTGCTGTTTCTGGCGGCGGCCAGTTCAGCGCGCAGATCGTCCATGAACAGGGGGTTGATGGCGCGCAGGATGTTGCGCTCCGAGGTGTAGTGCGCGCCCAGCTCGCGGCGGCTGGCGGTGCGACTCTGGTCGGGCTGGTGCTGCTCCAGCACGCCCTGGAACATGGCGCCAAAGATGGCGGGCGAGATGGCCGACCAGTCCAGCTGCACGCATTGCAGCAAAAGCTGGCGCAAGGCGCTGTCAAACGCGGGGATGCGCGTGCGCTCGGCAAACAGTTGGCCGTTGACGTAGGCAAAGGCAGCCAGGTCTTCGTCGAGGTGGAGGCTACGCTCGCCCTCGGGGGTGTTGAGCACCTCGAACAATTCAGCCAGTTGCGGGCCAAGGTCTTTGCCGTCTGCACGGGTGGCTTCGACCAGGCGACGGAAAACCCCGTTGTCGCCAAAAATTTCGGTGTCGTCTGCAAACAGGCAAAACAGCAGGCGGGTGAGGAAGATTTCCAGATCGCGCCCGGCAAAGCGGCTGCGCAACAGGGCCTCGTGCAGTTCGGCCATTTGCTCGGCGGCGCGGCGGTCGGCTTCGGTTTCTTCGGTGATGACGGGGGGCGCGTCATCGATGAGAAAGCGGAACCAGTCGGCATGCCGGGGCAAATCGGCCAGGGTGCAGCTGTGCTGGCTGTCTTGCCCCAGATCGAACAGGGCAAAGCGGCCAAAGTCGTGCAGCAGCACGTAGCGCGGCTGCTGGTGTTGCGGGCAAGCCCAACGGTAGCTTTCGGCCTGCTGGCAGGCTTTTTTCAGGTCTTTGCCCAGGCTTTTGCCTTCGATGATGAGTTTGCCGGGAATGAAGCCATCCATGTAGCCCGTGCTGCCATCCTGCTTTTTGACGGCGTATTCGCGCAGGTACTGGTGCGGCTCAATATCGAAACAGCGCAAGAAGTCGGCGGTGAAGAGTTTTTCGTCGGCCTCTTCGCGGGCCGCAGCAGCCCATTGGTGGGCAAAGGCGGTGAGGCGTTTGCGCAATTCGTTGGTGGTGAGCGCGCGTTTTTTGGCAAGCATTTTTATTGGTGAATCACGGGGTCAGCAGTTGGGTATGGATTTGGCATGGCAAGAATTTCAGGCATGGATTACAGCCCAGCGCCCGCCATGCACGCCAAATAGTTGCGCACGGTGTCGGCGTAACCCGCCTCCAGCGCATCGGCCATGAAAGCGTGGCCGATGGACACTTCTGCCACACCCGGCACGGCTTGCAAAAAAGTAGGCAGATTGTCTTGATTCAAATCGTGCCCGGCGTTGACTTGCAAGCCCGCAGCCTGCGCGGCTTGGGCTGCAGTGGCATAGCGGGCCAGCTCCATTTTGATGCGGGCCGTATCGCCACTGGCCCAAGCGGCGGCATAGGGTTCGGTATACAACTCCACGCGATCAGCGCCCAGCGCGCGCGCCAAGGGCATTTGCTCGGGCAGTGGGTCCATGAAGAGGCTCACGCGCACGCCCAGTGCATGGCATTCATCAATCAGGGGTTGGAGGCGTTGGCGGGTGGCAGCGTCGGTCAAATCAAAACCGTGGTCGCTGGTGAATTGGTCTTCACTATCGGGCACAAAGGTGGCTTGCTGCGGCGGCATGTGGCGGGCGGCCAGTTCGCGCACAAAGCCCATCAGGTTTTGCAGCGGGTTGCCTTCGATGTTGTATTCACGCCCGGGCCAACCTTGCATCAAGGCGGCCAGTTCATATACGTCATGCGCGCGGATGTGGCGCTCGTCTGGCCGGGGGTGCACGGTGATGCCATCGGCCCCGGCTTGTAGGCACAGCGTGGCCGCCCGCGTGACGCTGGGAATGCCGATGTGGCGCGTGTTGCGCACCAGGGCCACTTTGTTGACGTTGACCGACAAATGGGTACGCCAAGGGGTGCGCAAAGCATCAGACGAATGAGGCGAATCAGATGGCATGGGCTGCATGGCAAAGTTTTTCAGTTCAGATCAAAAGCGCATGTTCAAACATGCCACTGGGAAATAAGGGGTAACGACACAAGGCATGAGGCTCTTTGGGGCTTGTTGAATCATCGGCAACAGCCAGATGGAACGAGGCATTCGCATCGCGCCAAACGCTGGTCTTGGCCGCGGTGTTTTTCGCCTTGCGTCAAAGATTTAGACACGGCAGCACGCATCGGCCTGATGCGCAATCTGCAGCATCAGCCACAGCAGCAAACCTCACAGATTGTGCAAATCCACCAGCAATTGCCGCGTACGCAGGCGCGCAACGCCGCAATGGTAATACAGCAGTTCACGCAGCTGGGGCTTGAGGGCCAAGGCCACCTCGCGCTGAGCCAGGCACAACGACAGCAGCGCGCGCAAAGGCGCGGCATCGTCCATGGCGGCTTGCAGGGCCAGCCAGTGCTGGCCGCTCAAAGTGCGCGCTTGTGTGGCAGGCGCGACCAGCAAGCCGCTTTCAGGCGTGAGCGCATAGGCTGCATCGGCTTGCAGGGGTTGGTAGCTCAGGGTCTGCACGTCCAGCGCGGGCAGCAGGCCCGCCTCGCGCAGCAGCACCAGTTCAAAAGCGCGCAGCACGGCTTGCAGGTTTTCGCCCTGCCCGGCGTGCGTAGCCAGCCAGGCCACGGTGGCGGCATAGGCATCAAACAAGGCGGGGTGCGGGTCATCGCGCGCCAGCAAACGAATCATCAGTTCGTTGATGTAGTAGCCCGCCAGCAAGGCGTCGCCCGAGGGCATGACGTGCCCGCCCATCCACTCTGCGCTTTTGAGGGTACGGATTTCCGCATCGCCCGCGTAGTTCAAGTGCAGGGGCTGCAAGGGCAGCAGCACGGGCCGAAAGCCCGAGCTGGGCCGCTTGGCCCCTTTGGCCACCAGCGCCGTGCGGCCATGATGGCGCGTGAGCACTTCCAGAATCAGGCTGCTTTCGCTCCAGTCGTAACTGTGCAGCACATAGGCTGGCTCGTGGGTGATGCGCTTCATGGGGTGGCCAATCGAAAAAATACGGGGCCCGCAATGGCAGGCCCCGCATGCTACACAAAGTGCAGTGCGTTATCAGCGAAAAAGTTGCTGCATGGCCGAATCGATCAGCATGCTCAAGAAGGAATAGATGATGGCGCCGGCCAAGGCCCACCAAAAGCTGTTGACCACAAAGCCCGACAAGATGCTGCCCGCCAGCCAGAACATCCAGGCGTTGATGACCAGCAAAAACAGCCCCAATGTAATGACCGTAACGGGCAAAGTCAGCACGATCAGCACCGGCCGCACCAAACTGTTAAGCAAACCGATGACGGCCGCCGCCACCAAGGCTGAGCCAAAACTCTTGACCACGATGCCCGGCAGCAAATACGCCAGAAACATCAAGGCCACGGCCGACAAACTCCACTTGACCAACATTTGCATCATGGCAATGTTTACTCCTTTTTTGTTGATGGATCGGGTTTTAGCGAGAGTTGAACAGCACACATACCGCAAACCATTTCATGGCTGCCAGCACCCGCGCGTTTTATTCACTCTACCCGAACAACTGGCAGCGAGGGCACCGCTTGTGTCGCGCCAACATGCGCCTGCAACACCATTTTGCAGCCCTGCTCAATCAACCGCCAACCACTCGTCAATTGGGCTGCATTTTGCAAAATTCAATACGCTGGCAGATATAAAACTGGCTCCTTGATGAACGATGGCTGATCGGGTTTTGGAGCCGCACGGCGGTTGATCCGTCTCTTGCCCAGCCCCTTCTACAATGCCCGCCATGTCTGCCGCCCGCACACCCCATCATTGGCCGCATCGCTCATCCTTCTTGCCCCGCCTGCGCCTGTATCTGGACCTGATCCGTTGGGACAGGCCCGCCGGTTGGCTCTTGCTGCTGTGGCCCACGCTGGCCGCGCTGTGGCTGGCAGCAGGTGGCTTTCCGAGCTGGCATTTGCTGGCTGTGTTTACGCTGGGCACCATCCTCATGCGCAGCGCGGGCTGCTGCATCAACGACGTGGCCGACCGCGAGTTTGACCGCTACGTCAAACGCACCGCCAACCGCCCTATCACCAGTGGCCGCATCAGCGTGAAAGAGGCACTGGCCGTAGGCGCAGCCTTGGCTTTTGTCGCATTCTTGCTGGTGCTCACCACCAATCGGATTACCGTGCTGTATGCGTTTCCGGCTCTGCTCATCAGCGTAGCCTACCCCTACGCCAAGCGCTTTGTCTCCATTCCGCAAGCGGTGCTGGGCTTGGCCTTCAGCTGGGGCATACCGATGGCCTACGCCGCCGTGCAAGAGCGCGTGCCTGCTCAAGCCCTGTGGTTGCTGCTGGGCAATCTGTTTTGGGTGCTGGCGTACGACACCGAATACGCCATGGTCGATCGCGACGATGATTTGAGAATCGGCATCAAAACCTCGGCCATTGCCTTTGGCCGCTGGGACGTGGCCGCCGTGGCCATCTGCTACGCGCTGTACGTGGGCATTTGGTGGGGCCTGCTTTGGCTGGCTGCGCCCCCCAGCCCTTTGGCCCGCGCCGTCTGGGCGTTAGGGCTGCTGGCTGCGCTGGCGCAAGTGGCCTGGCACCTGTGGCTGATTCGCACACGCGAACGTGCAGCCTGCTTCACCGCTTTCAAGCACAACCATTGGATCGGTTTGACAGCATTTGCCACCTGCGTGGCGCTGACTTTGCATTGAAGCTGCGGTGGCAACCGCACCCAATTGCATCGCCCCCAGCAAGCGTCTGCTGCTGGCGCCCCCCTTATGACTGAGACAGCTGCGGACGCTTCTTCGCGCGCAGCATCATGCTGGCAAAGGGGGTGCCCGCGTTCATGGGGTACACCTCGCAAGCAAAGCCGATGCCTTCGAGCAGCGCCCGCCACTGCGCAGACTTCTGAGAAGATAGCGGCATCTTTGCTGGGTGCGTGCGGTTTGAAAGCCAAATCTGGTTAGCTGGATTTGGCTTACAGCGATTGAAAATAGATGCAGGCAGAAGCCAGACTGGCAGCCGTTTGCGAAGCGTAATCTGATGCAGCTAGCCGCCCATTGATCGACCACAAGCTGCACTCACAGCACCTGTCATCCAATCGTTCATCTAGCTACTACCACGCCCATTTCGTATTCTTTTTCACTCGAGTTTTGCCATGCGTTTTTCCATCCGATCCACCGCCCTGGCCTGCCTGTGTGCGGCAACAGCCACCGCCAGCCTCGCGCAAGAAGCCGCACCCAGTGCCGACCCCACCGCCTTTGCCCAATGCCTGGCCCAGCTGCGCAGCAGCGCGGCCTTCAACCACATCAGCGATCACACCTGGCAGCAGCATGTAGCCGGATTGACACCCGACGCCAGCGTGCTGCCGCTGTTGAACAAGCAACCCGAATTCAGCCTGCCCGCGTGGGATTACCTGGCTGTGCTCGTCGATCAAGAGCGCGTAGCCGACGGGCGCGCAGCCTACCAGCAATGGCAGCCCGTGTTGCGCCGCATCCAGCAACGTTATGGCGTGGAGCCCGCCGTGGTACTGGGCGTGTGGGGGGTGGAAAGCAATTTCGGCCGCATCACCGGCGGGCGGCCGCTGCTGCAATCGCTGGGCACACTTTCGTGCTTTGGGCGGCGGCAAGCCTACTTCCGCACCGAATTTGCCAGCGCCTTGCGCATCGTGCAAGAAGGCAGCATCAGCGCCGACAAGCTCAAGGGATCGTGGGCCGGCGCCTTTGGCCAAACCCAATTCATGCCCAGCACCTTTTTGCGCACCGCAGTGGATTTTGACGGCGACGGCCGGCGCGATTTGATCGACAACGTGCCCGATGCACTCGCCTCCACCGCCAACTTTTTGCGCAAGGCAGGCTATGTGGCGGGCCAACCCTGGGGCTACGAAGTGAAGCTGCCCGCAGGCTTTGACGCCAGTCAAGCCGGCCGCCGCAAACGCCGCAGTGTGGACGCCTGGGCAGCACAAGGCGTGACCCTGCCCAACGGCCAGCCTTTACCCCACAGCCCCGCGAGCTTAGGACTGCTGCTACCCGCTGGCCCACGCGGCCCGGCTTTTCTCGTCGGCAAAAACTTCGATACCTTTTACAGCTACAACGCCAGCGAAAACTATGCGCTGGCCATTGCCCACCTGTCGAACTTGATCGTTAACAGCAGTCAGCATGTGGGCTTTGCCACGCCCTGGCCGACGGATGACCCGGGCCTGTCACGCGCCGAAAACCGCGAACTGCAAACCCTGCTGCTCGCACGCGGTCACGACATCGGCCAGCCCGACGGCCTGATCGGCGCCAAAACCCGTGCTGCCATCCGCACCGAACAAGCGCGGCTGAACATGCCTGTGAACGGCCGCGGCGGGCAAAAGCTGCTGAGGGCTTTGCGCAAGTGAGGTTGCGATAAATACTGATGTGATGGTTTACAAATAAAAAACAAAAGCGCCCGCGCCCTTGGCATCCATCACGCCAGTCAACCCTTTTAAGCACCCAAAAAGCAAAGGCCCCGCATGCGGGGCCTTTCATTTGGTGCATCTAGCTTTTTCAAGCAATCAACTTGTTAGCGGCCAGAGCTCATTTCCCAGTGTTCTGAGTGCGCGTATTGTACTCATATCTGACGCATACACCCACCATTCAACTGCATAAACATTATTTATTGTGTATTACAAGCTATCATCAGCATTAATTTGAAATTTTTGTATCCAAATAAAACAATCTCAAACCATGAAAAAACAAAGCAATAGCCCCCTCCGCTACAGACTGGCCCTGGACTTGGGCACGACATCTCTGGGCTGGGCCATGCTTCGCCTCAATCATCAAAATGAGCCCACAGCCATCATCAAGGCAGGCGTTCGCATCTTCAGCGACGGGCGCAACCCGAAGGACGGCTCCTCGCTAGCCGTGACCCGCCG
>JAUMXD010000100.1 GCA_030529305.1 Allobrachymonas sp. | reverse complement strand
GCAAGCGCACCGACAAGACGATATTGTTGGCAATATCGTCTTCCATCGGGTTGAAGATCACCTTCAAAACGCTTGCCAACGACAGCGGATAGCGCCCAATGGCCAGTGACATGAGCACTGCCAACACAATAAGCAAAAGCAGCGCTGGCCATATCCAGCCGGTCTTTTTCAGCAGCATGATTATTTGATTTTCACGGATTTGGCATTCAGCGCATCATGATAAATCATGGCCATTTCCGCATCCGTCAGATTATGCTTGAACAGGGTTTTATAAAAGTCCTTGGTGTATTTCTCAAGAGAAATATCAGCAAACAGCTCCGGGTGCATCATTTTTGCCAGCCACAACTGGAATAAATGGGTTTCGGTATTGGGCGCATCCCAGCGGTAAATACCCATGGGCACTTTGTAAACCCTTTTGTTTTTAACGGCCTTCAACTGCTGCCAGTTTCTGTCGGCCAGCTTGTTAGTATATATATCATCGGGCTTGTGGTCTGCAAAATTCCCCACGAGAATGATGTCCGGATCCCAGGCCATCACTTGCTCGAAGCTGACTTGCTCGGCACCGCCCAGATTTGCTTTTGAAGCAGCAACGTTTTTACCACCCGCTGTTTCGATCATTTTGTTATCGTACAAGCGCGCGGCAGGACGAAGGATTTTGCCATTGTAGAAATGCAATATTTTTGGCTTTTTGTTTTCGGGCAGGTTTTTCAGCCTATCTTTGATCAGCTTTTCTGTATCGACGTGCCAATTAACAATGGTGTTGGCATTTTTTTTGGCATGCTCGCCAAGAATATCCCCAAGCAGCAACAAACCTTTTTGCATTTCCGGAATGCCGCCGTATTGAATTACAACTGTTGGAATTTTGACGGATTCCAATACGGGCAACAGCGTATTTTTTCACGCTCGTAAATCAATACCATGGAGGGATTGATTTTTGCAATTTCCTCGGCATTGAGCGTACCGAAAACACCACCGTCCTTGTTCTGGTCATTGATGTAATCGGTTTTGGAGTTGGCCAAACCAGGGGCCAAGCGCTGGAACATGCTGTTTTTATAAGAAACCAGCGCCGTGGCACTCATGGTCGAAATTCTGTCGGCCTTGCCGTCCAGCGCAAAAACGAAGCTCGACCAGGGCCATGGTATGGCAATGATCTTGCCCACGTCTTTCTGGATGGTCACCTTGCGCCCCATCGTGTCGGTGATCACCCGCGTTTCGCCCTGCTTGGCCGCAGCAGGCGGTGCCGCATGCACGGGCTGCGCTGCGGCAAACAGCGCAGCCGATACAAGCATGGTCATGGTTGAAGACAAATATCGCTTCATTTTTCCGTTTCCTTCAAATGTGGTTAAACAAAATGGCATTTTGGCGAGGCCTGATTGCCTGCTCACCCAACCCGCACTTCAAGCGCAGAGGCCATACCGTCTCAGCGAGGATGCAAGGGCGCCTATGCACAACAGCTCAATTGTTCACAAATAATAACATTTAAGCCAAATTACATCTTATGGGCGGTGTTTCTTGGCTTGCATCTGCAGATGCGTCTAACACCTTCCCCTACCAGCAGGGCTTGGAGGAAACGAGGTTTAGCCGCTCTGGGGGAAGATGTTCAGACAGCAACACGTTCAAACAACAGTCAAGCTTGCCCGGACTGGACTTGCGTTACGGCTTGACCATCTAGCCGCACAAGCAGCAAAGCAGCATGCCGCTTTGCCCCCTGCATGCTGCACAAAGCTGAACACTTGTGCGATTGCGTTGGACTTTCAAGCTACCCAACGGCCTCAAGCAGCAGCCCGCTGGCAACGAGCAAAAAAAGTGCAATCACACTCCTCTGCCCCTGATACAAACACGATTAAGTCTCTCGACCAAAAGGGTCCCGCGCAAGACTTCAGGGGCATTCAGCTGCTGTTTCAACGCTTGCGCGTCTTGATCCAGCTCAAGCCCATGCTTGCCGCCAAAACCGCAACAACCACCCCCAAGGACAAGGCTGCCGGGATTTTGTATAGATCGATCAGCAGCATCTTGATGCCGATGAATACCAGAATGCCGGCCAGGCCATACCCCAGGTAAATGAATCGGCCAGCCACGGCCGCCAGCAAAAAATACATGGCCCGCAAACCCAATATGGCCAAGATATTGCTGGTCAACACAATGAATGGGTCGGCAGTGATGGCGAAAATGGCCGGGATCGAATCCACCGCGAACATCACGTCCGAAAATTCAATCAACATCACCACCAGCAACAAGGGCGTGGCCACCCGGCGACCATTTTCGAGAGTGAAAAATTTCTCGCCGTCGTACCCTTTGCTCACATGCATGAAGCGCCGCAACAGCTTGAGCATGAAGTTATCGCCCAATGACTGCTCTTTGCCCATCGAAAAAAGCATTTTCACGCCCGTTAAAAGCAAGAAAATGCCAAACACATAAAGCAGCCAGTGGAATTTCTGCAGCATCCAGCCCCCCACCAGAATCATGATGGTGCGCATGATGATGGCGCCCAGGACACCGGCCATGAGCACACGTTTCTGGTATGCGGCTGGCACCGAAAAATAGCTGAAGATCATCAGGAAGACAAAAATATTGTCAACCGCCAGACTTTTTTCGATCAGATAGCCGGTAAGAAACTCGGTCGCCTTGCTTGCGGCGATTTCGGCAGACCCGGTCGTTTCGCGCACGGCCCACCACAACAGGCCATTGAACAGCAGGCTGACCATCACCCAGACTGCAGACCAGACAGCGGCTTCTTTTGCCTCGACAGTATGTGAGCCTTGTTTGCGCAACACCACAAAGTCGATGAACAATGCGGCAACAACAATCGCTGCAAAAACAACCCACAACCACACAGGCTCGGGCGAATGGAACACGCCAGACATGCATACACCTTTCAGAAAGAGAGAAATTGCTTTCGAAAGGTCTGGCGGAAAAGTTCTGCACGATTTTTGTTGGAGCCGACAGCACAAACATGCTGCGTATTGACGACTCCAACGCCAACCCTTGCGCAAGGTCGGCTCGCTACTCCCCTTTCGGTAGGGAGGGGTATGGTACGCATGCGCCAGCAGCGCATCGCCCACCCCCAGGGGCTCGCATCATATCCTGTATTTTTAACGACTCAGCATCCGCGACAGCTCGGCATCTTTTTCTTGCCACAGGGCATTGAGCCAGCGCTGCACCCGCGTACGCGAGGCGGGGGGCTGGCCTGCTTGCGGCAGCAGTTCGGGCGGCAGGGGCAGGGCGCGCACCTTCACCACCACGTCTTGCAAGCGCCCGGCCATCACGTCGGCAAAGCTGGGCACACCCTGGGGGTAGGCAATCGTCACGTCCAACAGGCTGGCAAACAAAGGGCCCATGCTTTCCAGCGTCACCGCCACGCCCGCAGCTTTGGGCGGCAGCAAGTGCGTGTAGGGCGATTTGCTCTCGCTGTGTTTGGCGGCGGTGAAGCGGCTGCCTTCCACGAAGTTGATGACCGATGTGGGCAGAACACGGAATTTTTCGCAGGCTTTGCGCGCGGCATCCAAATCCTTTTTGGTGTTTTCGCCGCCGCTGCGCCGCATGAAGGGAAAATCCATCGCCCACCAGACAATGCCCAGCAGGGGCACGTAGATCAATTGCTGCTTGATGAAAAACTTCAAAAACGGCACGCGCCGGGTGAACACTTTTTGCAGCACCAGAATGTCCACCCAGCTTTGGTGGTTAGCAATTACCAAATACCAGTTTTGCCGATTCAGTCCATCGGGCAGTTGCACGTGCCACTTCACGGGATTGATGGCATCAATCCACCACTGGCTGGCGATGCACCAGCCATCGGCCACAGCCGTGATGGCCCGTGTGCATAACACACGCACGGCCTGAACCGGCAAGAGCTTGAGCACGATGAAAGGCAGCATCAGGCAAAAACTGATGATGGTGATGGCGCCGAAAAAAACGGCAGATGCAATCAATTTCAGAAAAGACATGGCCCACCCAGGCGGTTGTGAATGGCCGCATGACACTGCGCGGCCAACAAGCGGCAAAGGCGAAACTGTAAAGGATGCAGCGGCCACTGTCACAATCTGTTGCGGCCACCCAGCCGGGCAGCTTGCAAAAACGCAGCACAGTAGTTGGCTCGTCCATTTACCAGGCCTGCTTGCTGAGCCTTGATACCAAAAGATTCAATCGAGCAATGAGTCAACTCTCGGCCAGACGCCGAGGCGGTTTGCCGATCAGGCGGCGCGACCTGCGCCTGTGTGTTGCAGGGGCTGCTGGCCGCAGTCATCCTTCAGATGAGAGCTGGTGCTTGGCGCTCTGGGCAGGCAGCCCCAAGCATTGAATGGATGGCGGCCTGGCTCCTCAGAAGCTGTTCAAAATCTTCTTGCAGGCACCTGAAAATGGAAGCGGGCGATTTGCTGCCTCCGTGGCATAAGGCCATGCACTGCGCTATATCCTTTGATGGGCGCTTGGTCACCCCATCCGGCTCCCTATCCAATCGCCTCGCGCTCAGTTTTTGAACAAGCTCTTACCCCAACACCCGATGCTGCAAGGCGGGCAGTTGTTGGCGGCGTTGTTGCAGGGTGGGCCAGTCGCATTCGGCAAGGATGAGGCCTTCGCCCGTGTCGAGCTGGGCCAGCACCTCGCCCCAGGGGCTGGCGATGAGGCTGTGGCCCCAGGTGTGGCGGCCGTTGATGT
>JAUMXD010000099.1 GCA_030529305.1 Allobrachymonas sp. | reverse complement strand
CGCCCGTGCGCATTTCGGCGATCTTGCCTTCGTGCAGGGCCTGCGCGCCGATCATTTGCACGTCGAAATGGCGCATTTTCATCACGCGCTTGCTGGCTTCGCGCACCAAGGCAAAGGCTTCGGGCAGTAGGCTATCGAGCGTGGCGCCCTGGGCAATGCGCTGGCGCAACGAATCGGTTTTGGCCACAAAGTCGGCATCGGCCAGTTGTTCGTATTCTTTTTCCAGACCGTTGATTTTGGCAACGGTTTTGCGGTAACGCGCCAGCAAGCGATCGTTGCGGCTGCCGAAAATTTTTGTTAGGAATGAGGCCATGCATTTTCCGCCTGCGGTTCGGGCTGGGGCCCGTGCAGGTACGGTCCGGTAGAGGAAGAACAAGGTGGAATCTGTTGCGCGCAGGCGAATTGGGGCGCTTGTTGTGCAAGCTTCATCTTTCGCCCAGAAACAGCAGCCGCAGCAGAAAAGCCGTGCCAAAAGGTGCGTGCGCTTGCTATAAAAAAGTGCAAACCCGGTGCCCCGCTGGCATGGCGGCACATTTTAATGCAGCGCTCATGGTGGCCGGGTGCTTCGTTGAAGCGCTAGCCGATAATGGCACCATGCAGCGCCATCACCACCCCATTTCGCTGGAGCAAGCGGCTGAAGAAGCGCCGATTCTGAGCCAGTTGATGCAAAAAACACGGCTTTCGCAGCAGTGTGCGCAAAGCATCGCCGATTTGGTGCCCGCGCCGTTGCGGCCCAGCCTGGCCTATGGCAGCGTGGAAGAGGGTGAGTGGTGCGTGCTGGTGCAAAACAATGCCGCAGCCAACAAGGTGCGGCACTTGCTGCCCCTGTGGGTGAGCCGCCTGCAGCAACAGGGCTTGGGCGTGCAGCGCATTCGCCTGCGTTTGCAAGGCGCGCCGGCCTCGTCCTATACGCCTTATCGCTAGGGGCCAACCCTGCGCTGTGTTTGCCAGCCGTTTATGGATGTGCGAACGAATGGGCAACCATCATTCAGATTGAACCACAGGGTGCTGCCAGTAACGGCGATTACGCTCGCGCTCGCATTGCAAATCACCGCTTTCTGAATCCCACCAGGCTGCGCCGCAGCTTTCGCTGAGATAAGTCGCAATGCCGCGTGTTTGCAGCCGTTGCATCACCCTGGGATGCGGGTGGCGGTAGCGGTTGAGGTAACCCTGCTGAATCACCGCCCAGCGTGGCTGCACGGCATCCAGCCAGGCGGCGCTGGTGGAGGTTTTGCTGCCGTGGTGGCCCACCAGCAGCACATCGGCTTGCAGTGAAGTGGGCTCTGCTGCTTGCCAGGCGATGATGGCCTGCTCTTGCGCGGTGCCGATGTCGCCCGCCAGCAAGGCGCTGCGCTGGCCGTTGCTGATGTGCAGCACGCAGCTCATGGCATTGTTCGATGGGGCCGGGCGGGCTAGCTCTTCGTCAGACGGGTGCAGCACGGTAAACGTCACCCCATCCCACTGCCAGGCCTGACCGGCGTTGCAAGGCATAACGGGGCGCAGTTGCTGCAAGGGGTGATCGGCGCTGATGCTGCCCAACACCCGCATCTGCGGCCGGGCGGCCAGCAGGCTGGCTGCGCCGCCCACGTGGTCGCCATCCTGGTGGCTCAGCAGCAGCCAATCGGGGTGATCGTTCAGGGCGTCCAGCAGCGGCACCAGCACGAGCTCGCCCGCGTCGCTGCGGGCACTGTATTGCGGGCCCGCATCAAACAGCAGGCTGTGCGATCGGGTGCGCAGCAAAATGGCGCTGCCCTGGCCCACATCGGCTGCCAGCAAATCAAAGTGGCCGTGCGTCGGGCGCGGTGCCTGCCACAGCAGCACCGGCAGCAAGCCCAGCGCAGCTGTGCAGCGCCACGCCCAAGGCAAGCGCAGCATCAGCAGCAGGCCAGCAGCGATGCCTGCCGCCCCTGCCCAGATAGGCGCTATCGCTACCTGATAACTGGCCCAGGGCAGGGCGGCCAGGTGCTGCAACAGGGTCATCAGTCCTTGCAGCAGGGTTGATGGCGCCTGCCACAGGGGCGGCCAGACTGTGCCCAGCAGCACCAGCGGCGTGATCACGAAGGTGATGAGTGGCACGGCCACCGCATTGGCGATGAAACCGATGAGCGAGACTTGCCCGAACAGCACGAGCGTGAGCGGCGTAAGCACCAGCATGATCGCACCCTGTGCCCGCACAAAATCCGCCAAAGCCCGCTTGGCTGTTTGCGCGGGATGTCGTGGTGTGTGCTGGGAGCTTGTTTGGCGCGTTGTGCTGGCAAACAGCACACCCACGGCCACAAAGCTCAGCCAAAAGCCCGGTTGCAGCAGCGCCCATGGGTCAATCAATAACACGACCGCAGCTGCTGCGGCCAGCACTTGCCACCACGGCCACGTCAAGCCACGTGCGCGCAAGGCGGCCACGCACAGCAGCATCAGGCAAGTGCGCTGTGCGGGCACGCCCCAGCCGCTGAACCAGGCGTAGGCTGCTGCCAAAGCCACGCCGCCCCACAGGGCTGTCGTGGGCGCAGGCAGCCACAAACACGGTGCGGCCCAGCCCCAGCGCGCGCTTTGCCGCCACAACATGCCGATGAGCCCAGCCGCCAGCCAGGAAAAGAGCGTGATGTGCAGGCCCGAAATGCTCAGCAGGTGCGAAACCCCTGTGCGCCGAAAGATGAGCCAATCCGACTGCTGAATGGCGCGTTGGTCGCCCATCAACAGCGCGGCCACGATGCCAGCGGCGCTTTCGCTGGCTTCGCTTGTCGGTTGAGCCGCTTGGTTATTGGCTGTCTCTGGTGTGGGCTGAATGGCAGATGCCTCGGCAAGGCGCGGTTGCGGCAGCAGGGTTTGATACACCGCCTCGCGCGCATGCAGGCGGGCTCGGTCGCGCCAAACGCGCACATCCAGCGGGTGGGCTTGGCCGATTTTTTCAGGCGCGGGGTGCAGGCGGCCAGTGCGCACATAACCCGTGGCGCCCAGGCCCTGTTCCCACAACCAGCGCTCGTAATCAAAACCAAAAGGGTTGCGGCTACCGTGGGGCTGCTTGAGCCGCACGGTCATCTGCCAACGCTCGCCGGGCTGTACGCACAGCACACAGCGGTGATTGCTGGGGCTGGCCAGGTTGGCGCTTGGCTGGGCTGGCAGGAGGGCTGTTTCGCTGGCATCGTCTGGGCGTGGCAGATACCAGGCCAGGCTCAGGGTTTCGGGCAGGCGCACAGGCTGGCCGTTGAGGGTAGCGTGCTGCACGGCCAAGTTGAAACGCACGCCATCGGGCAACCATTGCGGCAGCCCCATGACTTGGCCTTGCACCACGATGTCGCGTTGCTGCAAGTGAGCAGGCAAGATGCGTGCGGCATAGTGGCTGGCCCGCCAGCCCGTGCTGCCAAAGGCCAGCAAGGCAGCGCCCAGCAACAGCGCAAATGACGCAGCCAGCGGATGGCGTGGCAGCCAGATACCGACTACTAAAGCCGCTACCCCCAAGGCGCACAGCCCTTGATACACCCACTGCGGCCACAGCTGCGCTTGCATCAATTGCAGGGCCACGGTCGCGATCACCAGCAGGCACAGCCAGGTGATTGGCCAATAAGCCGTTGGCCAGCAGCGTGCGGTGCGAGGAGATGAAAGCATGCAGAACAAGGCTGTTGCAGAGCCGCAAAACCAGGGTGGGCGCATGGTAAGCCAAAGGCTTTGGCTTTTCAGAAAGGCATAGACTACGGCGCTGGCCGGTGCCGGTCGCGCGGCGATCAACAATCATTCATCGTTGCGTGCTACCTGGTTGGCCTGGCAAACCACTATTGCAAATGACTGCATTGCACGGCCCATTTCTTAGCCGCCTCTTTCATTGATTTCACCTCGCAAATAAAAAGGAGCTCCCATGTCTGACGTTTACGCCCGCCTGAAAGAACTCAACATCACTTTGCCCGAATTGGCCGCACCTGCTGCAGCCTATGTGCCCTATGTGCAAACGGGCAAGTTGCTGTTTGTGAGTGGCCATCTCGCTAAAAAAGACGGCAAGCCTTGGGTGGGCCAGTTGGGCAAAGACGTGGACACAGCCACGGGCCAGCAGGCCGCGCGTGCCATTGCCATCGATCTGCTGGGCACGCTGCATGCGGCCACGGGCGGTGATTTGAACAAAGTGGCGCGCATCGTCAAGGTGATGAGCCTGGTCAATTCCACACCCACGTTTACCGAGCAGCATCTGGTGACCAACGGTTGCAGCGAATTGCTGGGTCAGGTGTTTGGCGCAGAAAAAGGCGCGCATGCCCGCAGCGCCTTTGGTGTGGCGCAGATTCCATTGGGCGCGTGTGTGGAAATTGAATTGATTGCCGAATTGGTTTGAGTAGTCTCATCCAATCGCAGTTGCACCCAATAAAAACGCCCCTGGTTAGTGGGGCGTTTTATTTGAGAGATGGTCTGTGCGCGGCGCGTTGTGTGACGCGCCTGATCGCTGCGTTGTTGCCGGGTGGATTGATCAAACCGTCCAGATTGAACTAACGCCGCAGCGCCAGCAACACCACTCCGCCAGCAATCAAGCCCAGGCCCAGCCATTCTTGTGTGTTGGGGCGTTCGCGCAAAAAAGCCACGGCCAGCAGGGCCACAAGCACCAGGCTGAACTTGTCTACTGCTGCCACTTGGGCGGCCGGGCCCATTTGCAGGGCCTTGAAATAGGCCAGCCACGATG
>JAUMXD010000098.1 GCA_030529305.1 Allobrachymonas sp. | reverse complement strand
ACCATGCCCTCGACCCACTGCGGGGTGTACACCAGCGACAGATAAGCCCCGGCCAAGCCGCACAAAGCACCGCCTGCCAGCACCGCCAACAGACGAATGCGCCGCACGGGGTAACCCAGGCCATGTGCCGACGCGGGCGCCTCGCCCACGCTGCGCAGCACCAGCCCTGCACGGCTGCGATCAAAAAACCAAAGCAGAAACACGGCCACGGCCACACTCAAATACACCATCGGATGCAGAGCCGTTAGCCACTGCCCCAGCAGCGACGATTCACCAGCTGCCGCAGCATTGCGGGTGGGCAGCGCCTCTTGCGTGTAGGGCACGCCCACAAAGGCCGACAGGCCCGCGCCCAGCAACGACAGCGCCAAGCCCGTGGCCGATTGATTGGTGTTGAACCAAATCACCAGCACGCCCAAGGCGCCGGCCAGCACCGCGCCCGCAGCCATGCCTGCGGCAAAGCCCAGCCATGTGCTACCGGTGTGCACGGCCGTGGCGTAACCGGCCAAGGCGGCGCAGAGCATCATGCCCTCGGCCCCCAGGTTGATGACACCTGCTTTTTCGTTGATGAGCAAGCCCAGCCCGGCCAGCGCCAGCACCGTGCCCGCGCTGAAGACCGACAGCAGCAGCCCGATGTCGTTCATGGAGTGTCCTCCTGCAGGGTCTGCACGGCTGGTGTGTTGGGAGCGGCAGCATGATTCGCCTCGGCCTGCTCGACCTTTGCAGGCGCTGCAACAGCCACCACATTTGTTGCATCGGCTGCATCTGCCGGGGCGGCTTGCTTATCGGGCGACTCTTCTTCAGCCCCCTTCGGCACGCGAGCACCCACACGCCGCCAGTGCGAATGGATCAAGGTGTCGCAGGCCAACAGCGTGAACAACAGCAGCCCTTGAAACACCAGGCTGATTGACTTGGGCAGGCCCAGGCGCGACTGCGCCAGTTCGCCACCGATGTAGAGCATGCTCATCAAAATCGACGAGAACACCACGCCCACCGGGTGCAAGCGGCCCACAAAGGCCACGATGATGGCGGCAAAACCGTAGCCTGCGGGCAGACTCAACGTGAGTTGCCCAATGGGGCCAGCCACTTCCAGCGCGCCGGCCAAACCAGCCGCGCCGCCTGATACCAGCAGCGCCAGCCACAAGGCGCGGCGCGACGAAAAGCCCGCATAGCGCGCCGCCACCGGGGCCATGCCGCCCACTTGCTGGGCAAAGCCGCCACGCGTGCGAAACAGATACAGCCACAGCAACACCGCGCCCAACAACGCCAGCAGCAAGCCAATGTTCACGCGCGAACCGGCCACCAGCTTGGGCACGGCCGTGGCCGCTTCAAACAATTTGCTCAGCGGAAAGCCATAACCATCAGGATCTTTGAGCGGGCCGCTGACCATATAGCCCAGGAACTGCTCGGCCACATAAACCAGCATCAGGCTCACGAGGATTTCGTTGGCGTGGAAATGATCGCGCAGCCAGGCCACCACCGCGCCCCAGACCATGCCGCCGGCCATGCCCGCCAGCAGCACGGGCAGCACCATCCAGCGGCTGCTCTCGGGCCCGGCCATGAGCGCCACGGCGCCAGCGGCCACCGCGCCCATGATGAATTGCCCCTCGGCCCCGATGTTCCACACATTGGAGCGAAAGCACAGCGACAAGCCCAGCCCGATCAGCAGCAGCGGCGTGGCCTTGAGCAGCAATTCGCCCCAGGCGTAGCCGTTCTTGATCGGCTCCCAGAAAAACACTTGCAAGCCCTGCACGGGGCTTTTGCCCAGCGCAGCAAACAAGAGCGAGGCCAGCCCCACGGTGAGCAGCAACGCCAGCAGGGGCGAAGCCAAGCTCCAGAAACGCGAGGGCTGCTGCCGCTGCACCCATTGCCAGCGCCTCATCTCATGCTCCCTTCCGTGGTCTGCGCGGCTGTTGCCGGCATCTGCTCAGATGCAGCAGAGGGCGCAGGCTGGGCTGGGGCTGCAGCATCGGCTGCGCTGGCAACATCCGACACAGCCGCGGCAGGTTCGTCCCACAGGCCGCTCATCCACAGGCCGATGCGCTCCACCGTGGCTTCGGCCACAGGCAAAGCGGGTGACAAGCGCCCGCGCGCCATCACCACCAGCCGGTCGCTCAAGGCCAGCAGTTCGTCCAGTTCTTCGCTCACCACCAGCACGGCGCAGCCTGCATCGCGCAGGGCCATGATCTCGTGGTGGATTTGCGCGGCTGCGCCCACATCCACACCCCAGGTGGGCTGCGCCAGAATCAGCAGCTTGGGCTGGGCGCCGATTTCGCGGCCCACGATGAATTTTTGCAAGTTGCCGCCCGAAAGCGACTGCGCGGGCGCATCCACCCCACGCGCCTTCACGCCAAAGCGCTGCATCACTTGCTGCGCTTGCGCGCGCAAGGCAGCCATGTCGATCCAGCCGCTGCGGCGCACGCTTTCGGTGCGCGTGAGCAGCATGTTGTGCATCAGGCCCAAGGCAGGCACGGCCCCGCGGCCCAAGCGCTCTTCAGGCACGAAGTGCAGGCCCGCGGTGCGGCGGCGCGCCGGGCCTCTGCGGCCAATGGATTGGCCCAGCAGGGTGATGGCGTTGGAAGGCGCACGCCGGTCTTCGCCCGAAAGGGCTTGCAGCAGCTCGCTTTGCCCGTTGCCGGACACACCGGCCAAGCCCACGACTTCGCCCGCGCGCACTTGCAGCCAGATGTTTTGCAAATCCACGCCAAAAGGGTCGCGCTTGGGCAGCGACAAGTTGTGCACGCCCAGCACCACCTCGCCCGTCTGGTGCGTGCGCGGCGGCAGCGCGGGTGGCTCCGCACCGATCATCATGCGGCTGAGGGTGGCATTGCTTTCTTGCCGCGGATCGCAATCGCCCGTCACGCGCCCGCCGCGCAGCACCGTGCATCGATGACACAACGCGCGAATTTCGTGCAATTTGTGGCTGATGTAAAGAATGCTGCAGCCTTCGGCCGCCAATTGGCGCAGCACGGCAAAGAGGCCCTCTACCGCCTGCGGGGTGAGCACCGAAGTGGGCTCATCCAGAATCAGCAAGCGCGGGTTGGCGAGCAGGGCACGGATGATTTCGACCCGCTGCATTTCGCCCACGCTCAGCGTGTGCACCAAGCGTTGCGGATCAATCGGCAACTTGTAGGCGGCGGCCTTTTCGGCCACCATCTGTGTGACTTCGGCCAGGGTATGCCGCGCCTGCAGGCCCAGCCACACGTTTTGCGCCACGGTGAGCGACTCAAACACATTGAAGTGCTGAAACACCATGGCAATGCCCAGTGCCCGCGCCTGCTGCGGGTTGGGCATGTGCACCACGCGCCCGTCCACGGCGATGGTGCCGCTGTCGGGCTGGGTGGCGCCGTAGATGATCTTCATCAGGGTGGATTTACCCGCGCCGTTTTCGCCCAGCACGGCGTGGATTTCGCCGGGCTCTACCCGCAAATCGACCGCGTCATTGGCCACCACGCCCGGATAGGCCTTGGTGATGCGCGACAGTTGCAGGCGGGATGGTGTGGCAGACATGGACAAGAAAGGGCTTGCGCAGGCCAGGCCGCTGCCGTTCTGTGCAAACGGAGCAGCACTCTGCTTGAAGCTGTTCAAAACCGCCTCACGTTGAGATTTTGAACAGCCTCCAAGGCATGCGCCAGAGAATCCGCGATTTTAAGGCGTTACGCCCTGCCATGCTGGCCGCGCCCGCCAAGGCAGCCGCTTTCCGGCACAAACCCTGATGCCCCTTGCCCACGAAGCTGTGATTGACCGCCAGCGGCCCTGCCCGCCGCAAGGGCTCTGCCCACAAATGACTTGCAAGCCGCCACAATGCGCCCCATGAAACCCATTGCCTTGACCGAACCCGCATCCCACCGCCGCCAGCCTGCCGAGGCCGCCAGCTTTGACGAACCACTCACCTTGTTGCACGCCTGCCACGACCGCGTGCATGAACGCTGCGCCCTGCTGCAAAAGCTCTGGCAGCACATGGCCACGCACGGCGCAGACACCCAGGCACAAGACGCTGCCGCCAACATCCTGCGCTATTTCGACGTGGCCGCGCCACACCACCACGAGGATGAGGAGCGCCACGTCTTTCCCGTGCTGCTGGCCAGTGGCAACGCCCAACTGGAGCAGTGCGCGCGCACGCTGCTGCAACAGCATCAGGACATGGCCGCTGCCTGGCAGCAACTGCGCCCCTTGCTGCAAGCCGTGCAACAGGGCCAAACGCCCGATCTGGCCGCGCATGCGAGGCTGATTGAACACTTTGTGGCGCTGTACGAGGCGCACATCGCGCTGGAGGAGGAAGTGGCCTTCCCCGCCGGTTTTGCCGCCATGCCCGCCCAGGTGCAAGCACAAGCGGGCGACGAAATGGCCGCCCGCCGCAGGGCCACGCGTGTGCCGCCCGGCCAGGCCGTTTGATCTCAACACGCAGCCAGCAAAGAACAACTCAGTGATTCAACAGCTGACTGCGCCCAAATCGCGGCAGATCAAAGCATCTTTGGCAGATGGCGGGCGAACTGTGCGCGGCACTCAGCTCCATTGATAGCAAGCACATGCTGGGTACCGCACGCGCTCCGTGATCATCAACCTACGCGCAGATATTCCACCGTCAGCGGCGCATGGTCGCTGAACTTTTGCTCTTTGTACACGCTGGCGCTGCGGGCGCGCTGGGCGATCTGGGGGCTGG
>JAUMXD010000097.1 GCA_030529305.1 Allobrachymonas sp. | reverse complement strand
CCGTGGCCCTGGCCGGTGAAGACGCGCAAAAAATGCAAAAGCTGCTCGACATGCTGGAAGACCAGGACGACGTGCAGAACGTGTACCACAACGCCGAGTTGGATTTGGAGTAAACAGCAATGAAAGTTCTCGTCATCGGCTCGGGCGGCCGCGAACACGCACTGGCTTGGAAACTGGCGCAATCCGAAAAGGTCAGCAAGGTCTATGTGGCGCCAGGCAACGGCGGAACCGCTTTGGACGAGCGGCTGGAAAACCTGCCCATCACCGACCTGAAAGAGTTGTGCCAATGGGCGCAGCAGCAAAAAATCGACTTGACGGTTGTCGGACCCGAGGCGCCGCTGGCTGGTGGCGTGGTGGACTTGTTCCGCGCGGCGGGCCTGCGCATTTTCGGCCCCACGCAGGCGGCGGCCCAGCTGGAAAGCTCCAAGGCTTTCAGCAAAGCCTTCATGCAGCGGCACGGCATTCCCACTGCGGCGTTTGAATCGTTCACTGATGCAGCTGCGGCCCATGCCTACATCGACAAGATGGGCGCGCCCATTGTGGTCAAGGCCGATGGCCTGGCCGCAGGCAAGGGCGTGGTGGTGGCGCAAACGCTGGAAGAGGCACACGCCGCCGTGCGCGACATGCTCGAGGACAACACCCTGGGCGTGCAGCACAACGGCGAAGCGCGCGTGGTGATCGAAGAATTCCTGCAGGGCGAAGAAGCCAGCTTCATGGTCGTGTGCAACGGGCAAGACGCCGTGGCGCTGGCCACCAGCCAGGATCACAAGCGCCTGAAAAACAACGACGAAGGCCCTAACACCGGCGGCATGGGCGCGTATTCGCCCGCGCCTGTGGTCACGGCCGAAGTGCACGCGCGGGCCATGCGCGAAGTGATTTTGCCCACGCTGCGCGGCATAGCCAAAGATGGCATGCCCTACACCGGCTTTTTGTACGCCGGGTTGATGATCGATGGGCAAGGCAAGGTCAAAACGCTCGAATTCAACTGCCGCATGGGCGACCCCGAAACGCAGCCCATCCTCATGCGCCTAAAAAGCGATCTGTTCGACCTTTTGTGGACGGCCACTGACAGCAGCGGCAGCAAGCCGCTTGCTGACCTGAACCTGCAATGGGATCGGCGCGTAGCCTTGGGCGTGGTGATTGCCGCTGCGGGCTATCCCTTCCAGCCGCGCACGGGCGACCGCATCACGCAGCTGCCGGCTGATAGCGCTGACGTCAAAGTCTTTCATGCGGGCACGCGCATGCAAGAGGACGGGCAGCTGTGCAGCAGCGGTGGGCGTGTGCTGTGCGTCACCGCCTTGGCCGATAGCGTGAAGCAGGCGCAGCCCAAAGCCTATGCCGCCGTGCAGCAAGTGCAATTGGCGGGCATGCAATACCGCAGCGACATTGGCTTCCGTGCCCTGGGCGGCTGAGCCGGTCGGCTGGAAGCGAACGCATTGAGCGATTGCAAGCACCCAGCACAGGCGGCCCATGCGCCCAAGTTGCCTGAGGCCGCAGGGGGCGAGTCGAGTGTGAAGTCGCAGGCCAAGCACCGCGTGGGCCTGTACGGTGGCGCGTTTGACCCGCCGCATTTCGCCCACATGGCTCTGGCCCGAGCAGCCGTTGAGCAGCTGGGGCTGGATGTGCTCTACATCATCCCCACCGGCCAGCCGTGGATGAAGCAGCGCCGCCTCATGCCTGCCGCGCATCGCCTGGCGATGGCGCAATTGGCTTTTGCCGGTTTGCCCTGCGTGCAGGTGGACGATTGCGAGCTGCGCCGCAGCGGCATCACCTACACCATCGACACCCTGCGCGAACTGCAAGCGCGCCCCGCCCATGCGGGCCAGCCCACCGATTGGTTTCTGATCATGGGTGAAGACTTGTTGCATACCTTGCCGCAGTGGCAACGGGCCGAAGATTTGTTGCGCGAAGTGACTGCGGCCGTGCTGCCGCGCACCACAGAGTCAGGGCAGGAGCAGGCAGGGTGCTGTGGCACAAGCCAGGCAGGCTCTGATCTGCACATGGATGTGGCGGCATCAGCTGCAACTTGCGCCGCTGCCAGCCCACAGCCCCAACAAACACTGCACGCGCCAGCAGGCGTACGCGCCGTGCCTTTACACTTGCCCGCCAGCACGGCCCAAGCCGTCAGCGGCATCAGCGCCACGCGCATTCGCAATGGCCTGCAAGCCCGTGCGGCACTTGCGCCACAAGAGCGGCTGGCTTGGCTGCAAAGCCTTGTGCCGCCAGCGGTGGCGCAGTATATTGAAGCCCATCAACTCTATTCAACGCCTCAGGCTCCAACGTCCCATGCCCATTGAAACGACCGACACCGCGTCCGTGGACGCATCCGTGAAAAAAGCCATTCAAAAACTGCAACGCGCCATTGTGGATGGCCTGGAAGACGTGAAGGCGCAAGACATTCAGGTGTTCGATACCGAGCACCTTTCTCCCCTGTTCGAGCGCGTGGTCATCGCATCGGGCAACACCAACCGCCAAACCCGGGCACTGGCTGCCAGTGTGCGTGATGCAGTACGCGAAGCAGGCTTTGACAAGCCCCGCATCGAAGGCGAAGAAAACGGCGAATGGATCATCGTGGATTGCGGCTCAGCCGTGGTGCACATCATGCAGCCCGCCATTCGCCAGTACTACACGCTGGAACAAATCTGGGGCGAAAAGCCCGTTCGCATGCGCATCGGCAAGGCGCCAGCCAAGGCAGCTCCTAAAGCGACTGGTAAAACCGCCGTGAC
Organism: Allobrachymonas sp.; assembly: GCA_030529305.1. Next base: position 2,083 of record JAUMXD010000097.1, on the reverse strand, counting down.
CAAGGCTGCAGCAGGTACCAAGAAAACGGCCAGCGCCACGGCGGGTAAAGCGGTTGCCAAAATAGCAGCTAAAACCACTGCCGTAAAAACAACAAAAGCTACAGCGGCTAAAACGGCCGTCAAAGCAAGCGCCAAAACCACAGCCAAAAAGCCAGCCGCTAAGCCTGCAACGGTTACCAAATCTGTGGCCGCAGCTAAAAAAACGGCGGTCAAAAAAACAGCGGCTAAAGCATCAACAAGCCAAACATCCACAGCACGCAAGGCGGTGTGATTCACGCGCCTGCGTCAACCCTTGTAGGCATGAGCATGAGGTGGCTTGCATGGCTGGGCTTTGCAAGCCATTTTTATGGCCGCGCTGGGTTGCTGGGTGTGTGGCTGATGCGTGAGCGCCTTTCTCCTCAACTGATCGCATGAAACTTGTTTTGATCGCCGTAGGCCAGAAGATGCCGGCGTGGGCACAAACGGCATTTGATGATTACGCCAAGCGCTTTCCGCCCGAGTTGCCTCTGCTGTGCAAAACGGTTAAAACCGAACCGCGTGCAGGTGGTAAAACCACGCAACAGTTGATGCAGGCTGAGGCCGAGCGCATCACCGCCACCATCGACAGCAGCTGCGGCAAAGGCCGGCGCGTTGTAGCCTTGGATGAGCGCGGCACCAGCTTGAGCACCAAAGCGCTGGCCGACAAACTGCGTACCTGGCAGCAAGCGGGTGACGATGTGGCTTTGTTGATCGGCGGGCCGGATGGCCTTTTGCCCGAGTTGCGCAGCAACGCGCACGAGCGCATTCGCTTGAGTGACCTGACCCTGCCGCATGCCTTGGCGCGTGTATTGCTGGTGGAGCAGTTGTACCGCGCCTGGTCGGTCAATGCCGGGCACCCGTATCACCGGGAATAGCCAAGGCGCTGAACGCTTGAATTGTGTGACCAGCGTTTTTAACGCCTTGAATGGCGCGTGCCGCCTCTAGCCCGAATTGCCCTTCTATGCGCTTGCAGCGGATGCAGTCAGCTCCAAACTGGCTTGAAACTTTTGTTTTTTCACGGAATGTGTATGCCGCCCTTCATTTACCTCGCCTCGCAAAGCCCGCGCCGCCGCCAGTTGTTGGAGCAAATCGGCGTGGCCTACGAATTGCTGCTGCCTGATGCCGATGAAGACGCCGAATCGCTGGAAGCCGTGCTGCCGGGTGAAGATCCGGCCACCTATGTGCAGCGGGTGACGCAAGCCAAGGCCGATGCGGCTGTTCGGCGCTGGCAGGCGCGCCAGCAGTGCCAATCACTGCCGCCCGCGCCCATTTTGTGTGCCGATACCACGGTGGCGCTGCATGGGCAGATTCTGGGCAAGCCGGCCGATGCGGCAGAGGCGGCCGACATGCTGCGGCGCCTGTCGGGCCAGCGGCACGAGGTGTTCACCGCGCTGGTGTTGCACGAGCCCTTGAGCGGGCGCCGGCAAAGCGCTTGCAGCGTGTCAGACGTGTGGTTCGACACGCTGGACGAGGCGCGCATCGCCGCCTACATCGCTACGGGCGAGCCGTTTGGCAAGGCCGGTGCCTACGGCATACAGGGTGCGGCGGCTCTGCTGGTGCAGCGCATGGCGGGCAGCTTTTCGGGCATCGTCGGCTTGCCTTTGTTTGAACTGGGGCAAATGCTGCGGGCGCTGTCTGCCCGGCCATAGTCTGACTGCATCTTCTGCCTGCCAGCGGCAAAAACAAAACGAGAGCGTTGCATTCAAGCCTCAAGGCTCAAGGCTCAAGGGTATGCTCAAGAGGGCAATGCCCTTTTTTTGAAAAGCCTTATTGAGAATAAGTCGCATTCATATGGATAATGCGCGCCGCACCCTGCGTGCGTCTGGTTTCAGTTTGAAACGGCTGCTTGCCTTTTGGGGCGGTGGGTTTCTGCGTGGCAGCTTGGCTGTGCAGGCCCAATTCGCTCCACGCAAGGCCGGGCCGCGTCATCAAGGCTGCTTCATTGAGCTTGCTTTGATGAGGCGGCTTGAACCGATTGATTTGTTTTAACCCGATAACAGGATGTGATGGATGAAGTTCACTCGTGATTGCAAACCACCTTTTGCCCTCGCCTTGTTGCCGCTGG
>JAUMXD010000004.1 GCA_030529305.1 Allobrachymonas sp. | reverse complement strand
GCGCATCGGGGATTTCGATGCCGAAGTAGGGCGCATCGCGGCTGATGTCCCAATCGTTGAGTTTGGGCTGGCCGTTTTCGTCTTGCCCGAACCATTCGCGGATTTTGTTGGCCACTTCGGGTTGCAGGCGGCCGCTTTGCGTCCACTGCTCCAGAAACTCCACGCAGCGCGGGTCAGACAGTTTGAAGAAGAAATGCTCGCTGCTGCGCAGCTCGGGCTTGGCGCCCGAAAGGGCCGAGTAGGGCTCAATCAAATCGGTGGGCGCATACACGGCGCTGCACACTTCGCAGTTGTCGCCGTACTGGTCTTTGGCCTGGCATTTGGGGCAAGTGCCCTTGATGAAGCGGTCGGGCAGGAACATGCCCTTTTCGGGGTCGAAAAACTGCTCGATGACGCGGCTTTCGATCAGGCCTGCGGCCTTCAGGTCTTTGTAGATAGCCTGCGAAATCGCGGTGTTTTCGGGGCTGTGCGTGCTGTACCAGTTGTCGTGGCTGATGTAAAAGCCATCCAGATAGGGCTTGCGGCCTGCCGCGATCTCGGCCACAAACTGCTCGGGCGTTTTGCCAGCCTTTTCGGCCGCGATCATGATGGGCGCACCGTGTGCATCGTCGGCACAGACGAAGTTCACCTCGTGCCCCTGCATGCGTTGAAAGCGCACCCAGATGTCGGCCTGGATGTATTCCATGATGTGGCCGATGTGGAAAGTGCCATTGGCGTAGGGCAGGGCAGTGGTAACGAAGAGCTTGCGCGACATAGGGCGAATCGGTGAAAAAAGTGAAAAAGGGCGGCTGCGGGGCGAGTTGAACGGCCGCTCGCGGCAGGCCAGCGATCTGCTGATGAGCGCTGCCCGAACTTAAAGGCGGATTTTATGTGCTCTGCCCTTGGATGGGGGGCGGAAGGTGGTGCAGGAGATGGCTGCCTAGTGCTTGAATCATGCGCTGGAGGCAGTTGGCACGCTGCTGATTGTTCAGCGCCTCTCTGCAGCCGTCAGCAAACGCTGCAGGTGGCGGGCTCTCATAGAATCCCGTTCAGACACCTCTTGAAAGTGCTTTGCATTATGCAAGTCAGTGCGAATCCCTGCTGCTAAATGCAGCACTTTCACCCTATTTCAGTCAGCCCGAGAAAGCCATTTTTTGTATGAACGTGAACGCCTCTTCATTCGCCCACATCAACCGTGCCGCTTTGCACCAGCTGGTGGCCAGCAGCCCCAAGGCCGAGCTGCACCTGCACATCGAGGGCACGCTGGAACCTGAATTGATCTTCGAATTGGCACAACGCAATCAGGTGAGCCTGCCTTATCCGAATGTGCAAGCGCTGCGCCAAGCCTATGCCTTTACCGATTTGCAATCTTTCCTGGACTTGTATTACGCCGGCTGCAATGTGCTGCGCACCGAGCAAGATCTTTTCGACTTGGCCTGGGCCTATTTCAAACGCGTGGCGGCCGACCATGTGGTGCGGGTGGAGCCGTTTTTTGACCCACAAACCCATACCGACCGCGGCATTGGCTTTGACGTGTTCATGCCTGGCTTCATCCGCGCCACGCAAAAAGCGCAAACAGAGCTGGGCCTAAGCTGCGACTGGATCATGTGCTTTTTGCGGCATTTGTCCGAAGAGTCGGCCCTGCAAACGCTGGAAGCCTCTTTGCCCTGGCGTGAGCATTTCATCGGCGTGGGGCTGGATTCGTCCGAACGTGGCAACCCGCCCGAAAAATTTGCCCGCGTATTTGCCAAAGCGGCCGAGCTGGGCTTGCGTCGCGTGGCCCACGCCGGTGAAGAAGGCCCGGCGGAATACGTGCGCAGCGCGCTGGATGTACTGGGCGCGGAGCGCATCGACCACGGCGTGCGCGCAAGCGAAGACCCCGCCCTCATGCAAAGGCTGGCGCAAGAGCGGGTGCCACTCACGGTTTGCCCCTTGTCAAACGTGCGCCTGTGTGTCTTTCCTGAATTAAAAAACCACAACCTGCCGCAGCTGCTGGATGCGGGCCTGCGCATCACTGTCAACTCCGACGACCCGGCCTACTTCGGCGGCTATGTGAACGAAAACTACCTGCAAATGCTGCAAGCCTTGCCGCAATTGCATGGCGGCCACTTTTACCAGTTGCTGGATAACAGCCTCACGGCCAGCTTTGCTCCCGCTGCTGACATTGCGCGCTGGCAGGCGCAGCTGCAGGCCCATTGGCAAGCGGCGCTGTAAGCTGATCGGGCAATCTGGCTTGGCAAAGTAGCAAGACGAAGCGGCCCCAGGGGCCGCTTTTTCGTGGCGTTGCCAGACGGCTTCTCAGCCTCTTTCAACTGTGTTTGATGGAGCGCTTGCAATCTACCGATGGGGCCGCCCTTGCCGCCGCGTGGTGGGTGGGCACAGTTACAATCATTCGCTTCTATCGATTCCACCATCGGCTCAATGTCAAAGCACCGTCAAGGTGGCTTAAATATTTGATGATCGGCTGGGGCAAAAGCGCCAACGTCAAAGCACAAATGCTTAACAAGGCTTGGTACCCAGCCTTTGGCCGACAGACTATTTTTAGAAGGATTTGTGAGCCCTATGGCCCAAGTATTTTCCCGCGTCACGGGCACAGGCAGCTATTTGCCAGCCAAGCGCGTTTCCAATCACGACATGGTGGAGCTGCTGGCTCGCGACGGCATCGAAACCTCGCATGAATGGATTGTTGAGCGTACCGGCATCGAGGCGCGCCACTTTGCTGCCGACCACGAGTTCAGCAGCGACATGGCCGTGCACGCCGCCCGCCAGGCGCTGGAGGCGGCTGGCCTCAAGCCCGAACAAATCGGCCTGATCGTGGTCGCTACCAGCACGCCGGACATGGTGTTTCCGTCCACCGCCAGCATCGTGCAGCACAAGCTGGGCGTGGGCAACGGCTGCCCGGCCTTTGACGTGCAGGCGGTGTGCAGCGGCTTCATTTATGCGCTGAGCGTGGCCGACGCCATGATCAAGGCCGGCACCGCCCGGCGGGCGCTGGTGATCGGCTCCGAAGTGTTTTCGCGCATTCTCGATTTCAAAGACCGAAGCACCTGCGTGCTGTTTGGCGACGGTGCGGGCGCCGTGGTGCTGGAGGCATCGGACACACCCGGCATCCTGGCCACCGACATCCATGCCGAAGGCCGCTACCACGACATCCTGTGCGTGCCCGGCCACGTGAACAGCGGGCAGGTGCAGGGCAGCCCCTTGTTGCGCATGGACGGGCAGGCCGTATTCAAACTGGCCGTGCAAGTACTGGAGCAAACGGCGCAAACCACCCTGCAAAAAGCCGGTGTGCAACCCGAAGAGCTGGATTGGCTGCTGCCGCACCAGGCCAATTTGCGCATCATGCGCGGCACGGCGCGCAAGCTGAACTTGCCGCCCGAAAAACTGGTGGTGACGGTGCAGGAGCACGGCAACACTTCGGCCGCCTCCATTCCGCTGGCGCTGGACGAATACGTGCGCGCCGGCCGCATCCAGCGCGGCCACAAGGTGCTGCTCGAAGGCGTGGGTGGCGGCTTCACCTGGGGCTCAGCCTTGCTGGTGTTGTAAGCGTTGCAGGGCAGGCCAAGCGGGCAAAGTCGGTCGCATCTTGCAGGCAAAACGCTTCATGCGCGGCTGCGTGCACTACCGCGCCTCGCTTGACGCCCAATGCCCGCAAGCGCCACGCAGCCAGCAGGAATTTGACTGTCAGCCCGGGGCGCCTCAAACCGACATGGATACCCATGCATGAAGAAAGACGGCTGGGGCCTTGTCGCAGTCCTCACAGTCATCTCTACAGCCATCACAACGAAAGCCATCCCAAGGAGATCACATCATGAGCACATTCGCATTTGTTTTTCCCGGCCAGGGCTCGCAATCGCCCGGCATGCTCGATGCCTGGGGCGATCACCCCGTGCTGCGCGAGACCTTGCAAGAAGCGTCTGATGCGTTGGGGCAAGACGTGGGCCAGCTCATCCGCGAAGGCAGCAAAGAGGAATTGGCCCTCACCACCAACACCCAGCCCGTGATGCTGGTGGCCGGCATTGCCGCCTGGCGCATGTGGCTGGCCGAAGGCGGGGCGGAGCCTGCCATGCTGGCCGGGCATTCGCTGGGTGAATATTCGGCGCTGGTGGCAGCTGGTGCGCTCACGCTGGCGCAGGCCGCGCCACTAGTGCGCTTTCGCGCTGCGGCCATGCAAGAGGCCGTGCCCGTGGGCACCGGTGCCATGGCGGCCATTCTGGGGCTGGACGCGGCCACCGTGCGCAGCGTGTGCGAGCAATGCAGCCGCGAAACAGGCGAAGTGGCCGAGGCGGTGAACTTCAACGATCCCACGCAAACCGTGATTGCGGGCAGCAAGGCCGGTGTGGAGCAAGCCTGTGCGGCGCTCAAGGCCGCAGGGGCCAAGCGCGCGCTGCCGTTGCCGGTGTCGGCTCCTTTCCACTCCAGCCTGATGAAACCGGCGGCCGACAAATTGCAGCAAAAGCTGGCCGAAACGGCCTTTGCCACGCCGCGCATTCCCGTCGTCAACAACATCGACGTGGCCGTGCAGACTGAGCCAGAAGCCATCAAAGAAGCGCTGTATCGCCAGGCCTTTGGCCCCGTGCGCTGGGTGGAGTGTGTGCAGGCCATTGCGGCGCGCGGCGCAACGCACATCGTTGAATGCGGCCCGGGCAAAGTGCTTTCGGGCATGAGCAAGCGCATTGACGATCGCTTGCAAACGCTGGCGATCTATGATCCGGAAACACTGGCAGCCGCCAAGGCTGCCTTGGCATGAACAAAGAACTTGAAAGGAGCACAGTGATGAATCTTCCCCTGACAGGACAAATCGCGCTGGTTACCGGCGCCACGCGTGGCCTGGGCGCGGCCATTGCCGCAGCCCTCAAGGCGCAGGGCGCGACCGTGATCGGTACGGCCACTTCGCAGCCCGGCGCGGAAAAAATCAGCGCAGCCGGCATGCAAGGCGTGGTGCTGAACGTGACCGATGGCGCTGCTTGCCAGGCCCTGATCGATACCATCGTGCAAGAGCATGGCGCTTTGCACATTCTGGTCAACAACGCGGGCATCACGCGCGACACGCTGGCCATGCGCCTGAAAGACGAAGACTGGGATGCGGTGCTTGACACCAATCTCAAAGCCGTCTTCCGCCTGGCGCGCGCGGCCATCAAGCCCATGATGAAGCAGCGCCAGGGCCGCATCATCAACATCACCAGCGTGGTGGGCGCCAGCGGCAACCCCGGGCAGGCCAACTACGCAGCGGCCAAGGCCGGCGTGGCGGGCATGAGCCGTGCGCTGGCGCGCGAGCTGGGCAGCCGCGGCATCACGGTCAACTGCGTGGCGCCGGGCTTCATCGACACCGACATGACCGCGCAACTGCCCGAAGCGCAGCAGCAAGCCCTGCTGTCGCAAATCCCGCTGGGGCGTTTGGGCAAGCCCGACGACGTGGCGCAGGCCGTGGCCTTTCTGGCATCGCCGCAGGCCGACTACATCACGGGGCAGGAGCTGCACGTCAACGGCGGCATGTTCATGGCCTGAGCCTGAAGCGCGAACCCAATTACCTGTTAAGCTTTCACTTTTCCCTTGCCGCATGCTTGTCAGCAAAGTGCCATGAATAGGCCTTGCAATTGGCTAGAATGCGGTTTCTTTAACCACCCTGATAGAGTGAACCATGAGTGACATTGAAGCACGCGTCAAGAAGATCATTGCCGAACAGCTTGGCGTTGAAGAAGCACAAGTAAGCAACGAAAAAGCATTCGTTGCCGATCTGGGCGCTGACTCGCTGGATACAGTGGAGCTGGTCATGGCGTTGGAAGATGAATTCGGTATTGAGATTCCTGACGAGGAAGCAGAAAAAATCACTACCGTTCAAAATGCCATCGATTACGCCAACGCCCATCACAAAGCGTAATGCCCTGTGCATGAGCCACCAGCAGCGCTGCGGCGTTGCTGGGGGTGGCAAAACCCCGGTTTTCATGAGCCCGCCTTGATCTGACGGGCTTTTTGTTTTGAGGAGAGTCATGGCTGCTCATCGTCGCGTTGTTGTTACCGGTCTGGGCTGCGTCAGCCCCGTGGGCAATACGGTTGCCGAAAGCTGGGCCAGCTTGCTGGCAGGGCGCTCGGGCATCACTGCCATCACCCGTTTTGACGCCAGCCCGCTGGCCTGCCACATTGCGGGCGAAGTCAAGGGCCTGGATATGTCTGCCGTGGTTTCTGTGAAAGAAGCCAAAACGATGGACACCTTCATCAAATACGGCCTGGTGGCTGCGGCCGAGGCCGTGGCCGATGCAGGCCTGCCCACAGGCGAGGCTTTGAGCGAAGAGCTGGCCGAGCGCATCGGCTGCGTCATCGGTTCGGGCATTGGCGGCCTGCCCATGATCGAAGAGACCTGTGCCGAATACGCCCAGCGCGGCCCGCGCCGCATCTCTCCCTTCTTCGTGCCTTCGTCCATCATCAATATGGCAGCGGGCCATGTGTCGATGAAGTTCGGCTTCAAAGGCTCCAACCTCGCCATTGCCACGGCCTGCTCCACCGGCCTGCACTGCGTGGGCGCGGCCGGGCGCTTGATTGCGCACGGTGACGCTGACGTGGTGATTGCCGGCGGTGCGGAATCGACCGTTTCTCCGCTGGGCATTGGCGGCTTTGCTGCGATGCGCGCGCTTTCTACCCGCAACGACGATCCAGCCACGGCTTCCCGCCCTTGGGACAAAGACCGCGACGGTTTCGTGCTGGGCGAAGGCGCTGGCATCTTGGTGCTGGAAGAGTACGAACACGCCAAGGCGCGCGGTGCCAAGATTTATGCCGAACTGGCCGGCTTTGGCATGAGTGCCGATGCGGGTCACATCACGGCCCCCAATATGGACGGCCCCCGCCGCGCCATGCAAGCCGCGCTGCGCGATGCGGGCCTGAATGCCGATCAGATCCAATACGTGAACGCGCACGGCACCTCCACACCGCTGGGCGACTTGAATGAAACCAACGCCATCAAGGCTGCGTTGGGCAATCATGTGTACAAAACGGTGGTGAGCTCCACCAAGTCCATGACTGGCCACCTGCTGGGCGGCGCGGGCGGGATTGAAAGCGTGTTCACCGTTTTGGCCGTGCACACGCAAAAAGTGCCGCCCACGATCAACATCTTCAATCAAGACCCCGAGTGCGATCTGGACTACTGCGCCAATACCGCACGCGATGTGAAGATCGAGGCCGCCATGAAAAACAACTTCGGTTTTGGCGGCACAAACGGCACCTTGATCTTCAAGCGCCTGGCTTGATTGGCACGTGATGCGGCGGGCGCTGGATGCTTTCGGCAAACTGCGTTCAGCAAAAGGCGCTTGAACACAGGGCGCAACGGCATGTCAATCATGCCAAGCGCTAACCTCAAGGCCAATTGTGTGAAGCACGACTTGCTCTGCGGGGCGTACTGCCATGCAGCCATCGCCGCTGGCCCCGGAAATAGGTGTTGATAGCCAGACTCGCCAACCAGCCCTGAAACCATGAAACCCCTGGCCCCCGCCCCTGTGCACTACCGTTTGGCACCGGGCCGGGGCTTGTTTTTGGCGCTGGCGGTGCTGCTTCTGGCTTTGGGCAGTGTGTTGTTGGCTTGGCTGCTGGCGCTGCGGCAGGCGCAACAAACAGGAGCGGTGTTGTGGATGGCCGTAGCGATGGCTTATGGCGCAGCCTGCGTTGGGTCTTGGCGAACCGCACAAGCTTTGCCCAGCGGCTGGTTGGTGTGGAATGGCAAGCTTTGGCAATTGCAAGAGGTGCAAACGCCATTGCAGCCAGAGCCCATATCGGCAATGCAAGCAGGCCAAGCATCATCTTTGCACGCACCAAGCGTTGATGGCACGGCTATTGAAAGCTCTGGATTGGAAGCTGCAAGCGCACAGCCCGCTATGTCATATACGACGTGCACGCTGGTGCTGGATTTGCAGCGGGGCGTGCTGTTGCGTTTGCATGGGCAAGTGGAGCAAGGTACAGAGCAGGGCGCGGAGTCGCCTGCTCCGCGGAGCAGGTGGGCGGGCAAGTTCAGCTCGACCGACAAGACTGCTGCTTCAGCCGTTTGGGTATGGGCCAACCGTGCTTCAGATCCCGTGCATTGGCATGCTCTGCGCTGTGCATTGGTTTGGGCGCAGATGCAAACGGGCTAAATAGCAAAAGGGTAAAACAGGGCTGCTGGCTGCCCGGTTGTATCTGCGGCCAAGGTGGGGTAAGGCAACCGCAGTACCGGGCGCAGGTGAGAGCTAGCCGTTATTAGGATGCTCTTGAGCGGTTTTGTTTTGTAAAAATGAGAAGCGCACCTGAGGTGTGTTATCGCTACTTTTGTCTGATGCAACCCATTTGGCTACCCCTGCAGTGGTAGTTGATGCGCCGACTGGCGAGGCCAGTCTGGAGTGGGTTTTGCTTGAGTTGAGGCTAAAGCGCGCCTTGATTGGTTGGCTCAAACGGCTCAAATAAGGGGTGATGCTGCTTGACATCGCCTGCGGCAATAAAATTTTTTTTGAAAAGCAAGCGTGCATGCCTATATAAATGCAACTATTCAATTCAATGCATCCGGCGTGGCGTTGGGCGCAACGTGCTTGAAGCGATGGCAAACAGCTTGGCTGAATGCATTTGATCAATCGGTATCGATGATGAGGTGAGAGAGTGAAAGAACACAATCTTTTGAATGTGGCCCGTACGGGGCAGTTGGGTGCGTTACGCCATGACGCACATGCGCCGCATAAGCAGCATCGGTTCAAAGCTGGGGTGTTGTGCGCTTTGCTATTGACGGGGTTGGCTGCGTGCAAGGATCCTGCTTCGGCCTCATCTCCGGCATCGGCTGCGTCTGCTGCCAGCCAGCCGCCTGCTGCGGCGTTGGCATCGGCTCCCGCTGCGCCTGTGCAAACGCCGCAGCCGGCATTGGTGGGTGGCCTGCCTGACTTCACCCCGCTGGTGGAACAGGTGGGGCCGTCGGTCGTCAATATCCGTGTGATGGAGAAAGTGAGCCGCAGCCGCTTCAACGGCTTTGGGTCTGGCGACCCGATGGAGGAGCTGCTGCGCCGCTTCTTCGGCATTCGCCCCGATCAGTTGCCGCGCAGGGAGCCGCACGATGAGGAGGAAGAACGCACCACAGGCATCGGCTCGGGCTTCGTTATTTCGACCGATGGCTACATCATGACCAATGCGCACGTGGTGAAAGATGCCGATACGCTCAACGTGACGCTGGCCGACAAGCGCGAGTTCCGCGCCAAGGTGGTGGGCACTGATCAGCGCACCGATGTGGCCGTGATCAAGGTCGAGGCGCAAAACCTGCCCGTCGTCAGAATCGGCAATGTCGATGCGCTCAAAGTCGGGCAATGGGTCATGGCCATTGGCTCGCCCTTTGGCTTGGACAATAGCGTGACGGTGGGCGTGGTCAGCGCCAAGCAGCGCGATACGGGCGAATACCTGCCCTTCATCCAGACCGATGTGGCCATCAACCCCGGCAACTCGGGCGGGCCGCTGATCAATATGGCTGGCGAGGTGGTGGGCGTCAACAGCCAGATCTACTCGCGCTCGGGCGGCTACATGGGCATCTCTTTCTCGATTCCGATCGACGAGGCCATGCGCATTGCCGAGCAGTTGCGCACTTCAGGCACAGTCACGCGCGGGCGCATTGGTGTGCAGATTGCCCCCGTGGGCAAAGAGGTGGCCGAATCGCTGGGCTTGCCCAGCCAGAAAGGTGCTTTGGTGCGCAGTGTGGAGCCGGGCGCGCCGGCCGAGAAAGCGGGCGTGCAGCCAGGTGACGTCATCACCCATGTGGACGGCAAAGCCATTGAAAGCACGGCCGACCTGCCGCGCATGATCGGCGGCACCAAGCCGGGCACCGCCGTCAAGCTCACGCTGCTGCGCAATGGCAGCAATAAAGACGTGACAGTCACAGTCGATAAAGCCGAGGGCGACCGCCGGGCGCAGGGCCTGCTGCAACAGCCGGGCGAGGGCAACACGCCATCGGCCCATGCGCTGGGGCTGGATGTGACCGAGTTGAGTGCCGCCCAGCGCAGCCAACTGCGCGTGCAAGGCGGCGTGCTGGTGCGCGGTGTGGCCGCAGGCAGCCGGGCCGCACAGGCGGGCTTGCAGCCGGGCGACGTGATCTTGTCGCTGGGCAATCAGCCGGTAGAAAGTGTGGCCACGCTCAATGCGGCGATCAGCAAGCTGCCGGCCAACCGGCCCGTGGCGATCCTGATCCAGCGTGATGGCATGGCGCACTACGGCATCATCCGCCCGCGTTGATGGGGCAAGAGGCGGCTGGGCTGGCTGAATAAGTGTTTATCAGCCAGCCCAGCCCTCCAGAACCTGCACACTGCTGCTCCGTTTGATGAGTTAGGCAGCTTGCGTGTGCAGGCATAGGTTGGGCGCTGATCGGGAGCGATCTGGCCAGTTCTAATAAAGCAAAAGGACTGTCGGTTCAAAGCCCCTTCAATCCTTGTTTGTGAGTGAGCAGGGGGCAAGAAGAGCCAAGCGGTCAGTGCTCAAAATTGAAAAATGGCTGCGTCAAACGCTTTCGGCAGCGCCTTGCCTGTAGCGCCCTGCGCCTTGGCCTTCCCATATTGGATACAAGTGGCTTTTTAAGCCTCTGGGCGGCGGTTGTCGCTGATTTTGAACGGGCCTTGGGTAGAATGACGCCGCCCAGCCCAATCCATACAAGCATCTGTAAGCATTGCAACGCGCCACTGGGCGCGTGTTTTGTTGGGCCTTCTTTCTTTTTTCCTTTCTGCTTTTTCATGCTCGCTGTGCCATGCGCAGATAGCGCCCGGACCGTGATGAAAGAGCAAGCCCCTTTGCTGGCAGGCGATGAAGCACATCCGAAATTTTTCCATCATTGCGCATATTGACCACGGCAAGTCCACCCTGGCCGACCGCCTGATTGCGCGTTGCGGCGGTCTTTCGCAACGCGAGATGAGCGAGCAGGTGCTCGACTCGATGGACATCGAGAAAGAGCGCGGCATCACCATCAAGGCGCAGACGGCCGCGCTGCAATACAAGGCGCAAGACGGCAAGGTCTACAACCTGAACCTGATCGACACGCCCGGCCACGTGGACTTCAGCTACGAGGTGAGCCGCTCGCTCTCGGCCTGCGAAGGCGCGCTGCTGGTGGTGGATGCCAGCCAGGGCGTGGAAGCGCAAACCGTGGCCAACTGCTACACCGCGCTGGATCTGGGCGTGGAAGTGCTGCCCGTGCTCAACAAGATGGATTTGCCGCAGGCCGATCCCGACAACGCCAAGGCCGAGATCGAGGACGTGATCGGCATCGACGCGAGCGAGGCCATCGCCATCTCGGCCAAGACCGGCATGGGCATTGACGAGGTGCTGGAGCAGATCGTGGCCAAGGTGCCGCCGCCGCGCGGCAAGCCCGATGCCCCGCTGCGCGCCATGATCATCGACAGCTGGTTCGACGCCTACGTGGGCGTGGTGATGCTGGTGCGCGTGGTCGATGGCCGCCTGCAAAAGGGCGAGCGCATCAAGCTCATGGCTACGGGCGCGGCCTACGAGGCCAACAACGTGGGCGTGTTCACCCCCGCGCAGCAGCCGCGCGATGCACTGGAAGCGGGCGAGGTGGGCTACGTCATCGCCGGCATCAAGGAACTGAAGGCCGCCAAGGTGGGCGACACCATCACGCTGGAGAAAAAGCTGCCCAACAACCTGGGCCCGGCCGAGCAAGCCTTGCCCGGCTTCAAGGAGATCCAGCCGCAGGTGTTTGCCGGCCTGTACCCGACCGAGGCCAACCAGTACGACGCGCTGCGCGACAGCCTGGAAAAGCTGCAGCTCAACGACGCTTCGCTGCACTTCGAACCCGAGGTGAGCCAGGCGCTGGGCTTTGGCTTTCGCTGCGGTTTTCTGGGCCTGCTGCACATGGAAATCGTGCAGGAGCGGCTGGAGCGCGAGTTCGACATGGACCTCATCACCACCGCGCCCAGCGTGGTGTACGAGGTGCAGAAGGCCGATGGCGAGGTCATCCAGGTTGAAAACCCCTCCAAGATGCCCGACCAGGGCCGCATTCAGGAAGTGCGCGAGCCGATCGTGACCGTGCACCTGTACATGCCGCAGGATTACGTCGGCCCGGTGATGACGCTGGCCAATCAGAAGCGCGGCGTGCAAATCAACATGCAGTACCACGGCCGCCAGGTGATGCTGACCTACGAAATGCCGCTGGGCGAAATCGTGCTGGACTTCTTCGACAAGCTCAAGAGCGTGAGCCGCGGCTATGCGTCCATGGACTACGAGTTCAAGGAATACCGCCCGTCCGACGTGGTGAAGGTGGACATGCTGCTCAACGGCGAAAAGGTCGATGCCTTGTCCATCATCGTGCACCGCAGCCAGGCACAGTTCCGCGGCCGCGCGGTGGCAGCCAAGATGCGCGAAATCATCAGCCGCCAGCAGTTTGACGTGGCGATCCAAGCCGCGATTGGCGCCAACATCATCGCGCGTGAAACGGTCAAAGCCCTGCGCAAAAACGTGCTGGCCAAGTGCTATGGCGGCGACATTACGCGCAAGCGCAAGCTGCTCGAAAAACAAAAGGCAGGCAAAAAGCGCATGAAACAGATCGGTTCGGTCGAAGTGCCGCAAGAGGCATTCCTGGCCATTTTGCAAGTGGAAGAATGACGCATGGCCTACCTCACAGCGCTGGTTCTGGGGCTTTTTGTCGCTTACATGGGCGGCTGGTTTTTCGGTTATGTCGAAGGCAATATGGCCTTGATGCTTTCGGTGGCCACGCTGGTTACGGGCATTTACTGGCTGGCCGACAAACTGATTTTTCTGCCACGGCGGCGCGCGCTGGTGGCTCAGTATGAGCAGCAGTTGGCTGCTGCAAACGGCGCTGCGACCACAGCCGGCGCGGCACAGACACAGCCTGGCCAGCCAGCCAGTGATGAGCAGCAGCAAGCCATCAAAAAGCGCCTGCTGGCGCAGCCTTGGTGGTTGGACTGGACAGCAGGCCTCTTCCCCGTGATCGCGCTGGTGTTTACCCTGCGCTCGTTTGTGTTTGAGCCGTTCAAGATTCCATCCGGCTCCATGCTGCCCACGCTGGAGGTGGGCGACCTGATTCTGGTCAATAAATGGACGTGGGGCCTGCGCCTGCCCGTTGTGCACACCAAGCTCACCCAAGGCAACCCTGTGCAACGCGGCGATGTGATGGTGTTTCGCTACCCGCCCAAGCCCAGTGTGGATTACATCAAGCGCGTGGTGGGCCTGCCGGGCGACACCGTTTCTTATCTGAACAAAACGCTCGTCATCAACGGCAAGGAAATCGAAAAAATGCCGATGGACGATTACCTGGGCGTACGTGAGCAGCCGGGTACAGATGGTCAAGCCACGGCCGAGCCCGTACAGTTGCAGCAATATCGCGAGCAATTGGGCACGCACACCCACAGGCTTTTGAACGACCCCGAGCGCCCTGCGGGCATACCTATGGCGGAGCATTTCCCGATGCAGGAAAACTGCCATTACAGCCCCGAAGGCGTGACCTGCAAAGTGCCAGACGGCCACTATCTGGTGCTGGGTGATAACCGCGACGACTCTTACGACTCGCGCTTCTGGGGCTTTGTGCCTGAGCGCAACATCGTGGGCAAGGCCGTGGTGGTGTGGCTCAATCTGGGCAATTTGCAGCGTATTGGCCGCATTGATTGATCAGTAGGCTGTGTTTAAGATGGCCAGGTAACGAATAGTTACTACAATAACGCTGTTGATCCCCGCCGTTGATCTCATTCAATCCATCAAAAAAGATCACGGCGATCAAGCAATATCAATCCAATATCAATTGGCAAAAAACAAAGGAATCCATCATGCGACTGAATCAGGGCTTGGCGTGCAAGCAGCGCGGCATCACCTTCATCGGCCTTTTGTTCGTGGCAGTCATCGTCGGCTTTCTGATGATTGTGGCAGCCAAAACAGTGCCCACGGTTATTGAATATCAGGCCATCGTCAAGGCCATCAACAAGGCCAAAGACAATGAAACCGTGGCCGAGATTGAGCGATCTTTCAATGCCGCTGCTGCCATTGACGACTTCACCGCCGTGCGCGCCGAAGACTTGGTGATCACCAAAGAAAATGGCCAGGTCATGATCGAATTTGCCTACGACAAAGAGATCAAACTGATGGGGCCGGTTTCGCTGCTGATTCATTACTCTGGCAGCACCAAGGGCAAGTGATTTGAGCAAATCTGCGGGCGTGGTGCGCTCCCCATCGTTTGACCAAGCTGCGGGCAGCGCCCAACTGGCGCGCCAGTTGGGCCATGTGTTTACCCAGCCGGCTTTGTTGCAGCAGGCACTTACGCACCGCAGTTTTTCGGCTGATCACAACGAGCGCTTGGAGTTTTTGGGAGATTCAGTGCTCAGTCTGGCCATTTCGAGCTTGCTGTACGAGCGTTTACCCCAAGCGCCAGAAGGCGATCTCTCGCGCATTCGCGCGAATCTGGTCAGGCAAGACAGTTTGCACCGTATCGCCCTCAAGCTGGATGTGTCATCGGCCTTGCGCTTGGGCGAAGGGGAATTGCGCTCGGGCGGCTTGAATCGCCCCTCCATACTGGCCGATGCGCTCGAAGCCGTTTTGGGCGCGGTGTATCTGGATGCGGGCTATGCCGTGGCCGAGGCTTTGGTGCACCGCCTCTTTGCCGATGTGGATATTCAAGGGCATGCCCAAGTCTCGGGCAAAGATGCCAAAACGGCTTTGCAAGAATGGCTGCAGGCGCGCAAATACGCCGTGCCGCAGTATCAAGTAACGGATGTAGGCGGGCAGGCGCACCAGCAAACGTTCTGGGTGATGTGCGAAGTAGCGGCCTTGGGCATTCGGCAGAGCGGTAGTGGTGCCTCGCGGCGCGCAGCCGAGCAAGACGCCGCGGGCAAGGTATTGGCCCAATTGCAAGCGAGTGATGCGCCGTCGCAGGCCGCACGTAAAGCACCTGCCAGCAAGGTGCGCAAAGCTGTGTTGCAGCGTACGGCATCGGGTAAAAGCAGTTCATAAATCAAGCTGTTGTGAAACCTTCAGTTGCGCTGGGGATAAGCGCGCTTTAAAGGCTTGGCTTGGATCTCTGTTCGATTGCCCGATTTACATCTGCGGCTATACATTGCTTGGCGCTATCACAAGTGGGTTTTTGCGTTGCTTTCACGAAAACGGCTCAAGTTTCCCCTCAACAAAATAGGCGATGGCGGTTGGCGCGAGGGGGCTGTATGCTGCAAGCGTTTTTCAATTTTCACGAAGTGATTTGCTATGTCTAAAAAAAGCGCCGACTCAAGTCCTGAAAAAGGCACCTTGTCTGCTGAAGTCAATGCGCAACTGCAAGCTATTTTGGGGCGGAGTGCGTCATCGGATTCGGGCGATAGCACAGCAGGAGAAAGTGCAGCGGCCAGCGTGCCGGTGGCTGAGCAGCGCTGTGGCCTGATCGCTATCGTGGGCCGCCCCAATGTGGGCAAATCCACGCTGTTGAATGCGCTGGTCGGGCAAAAAGTCAGCATCACCTCGCGCAAGGCGCAAACCACGCGCCACCGCATCATGGGCATTTGCACGCGTGGGGCCTATCAATACGTGTTTGTGGATACACCGGGCTTTCAAACCCGGCATGGCAATGCGCTCAACAAATCCTTGAACAAAGCCGTAGCCGGAGCCGTCTCGGGTGTGGACTTGGTGCTGTTCGTGGTTGAGGCTGGGCGCTTTGGCGCGGAAGATGCCAAGGTGCTGGAACTGTTGCCCCCCAATGTGCCCGTGATTTTGATCGCCAGCAAGCTTGACACTGTGGCCCAGCGCCAGAACCTGCCGCCTTGGTTGCTGAATATGCAGCAGCGCCATGCCTTTGCCGAGCTGATGCCCATCTCGGCCAAAAACCGCCAGGACGTACAGCGCGTGCTGGACGTGGTGGCGCGCTACCTGCCGCAGCAACCGTGGTGGTATGGTGCCGACGAGCTCACCGACAAAAGCGAGCGCTTCCTGGCGGCCGAAATCGTGCGCGAAAAATTGTTTCGCCTAACAGGCGATGAGTTGCCCTATACCTCTACCGTGGTGGTGGATCGGTTTGACGAGGAGCCTGGCAAAACCGCGGCCCGCATGGTGCGCATTGCCGCCACCATCATCGTTGAGCGCGAGGGGCACAAGGTCATGGTCATCGGTGAAAAAGGCGAACGCATCAAACGCATCGGCACCGAAGCCCGCCAGGAGCTGGAAAAATTGCTCAACGCCAAAGTCTTTATCGAACTGTGGGTCAAAGTGCGATCAGGCTGGGCCGATGATGCGGCCCGCGTGCGGTCGTTTGGCTATGAGTGACCCGTGTAGCTACAAGCACTGACGCAGAAACCGAGGCAGAAAAAAGCCCACAAGCGTGAGCTGATGGGTTACTTTTTAGTGCAAAAAATAGAAGGCATAAAAAAACGCCCCGGAAGGGGCGTTTTTATTGGGTTTGGTGGAGACGAACGTTTCCGAGCGTTACGTGTGGTTAAAAAATACAACAAAAAAGCCAGCAGATCGCTGGCTTTTTTGTTATCGGCACTCCCGAAAACGTCGATCACTCAGTTGGCGTCGCTTTTCTTGGTAATAGTTCATGCTTGAGAGCGTTTGAGGTTTTCTCATCTTCTCGTCAACGTCACTGATCTGCCGCTCAAGGTTTCTACAAAGCCATGAATCTCTCCTAGTCACACTGCTGGGAATTACGGCTACAGATGGACTTTGCTGGTTCAGGAGTTGTCGGCCTTGCTTCTTCATCTCGGCAATGTAAACCTGCTCTTTGAAGCTCAGCCCCCTGGGCGTTGGATAGCGGCCAAGAACTGTATCCCCATCATCACACTCGGCATTGCGCCAGTAGATTCGGGTTTTTGATTCACATTCAAAAATGATTTGTTCACTTGTGGATGCATTGGCGACACTAAGGGTCAGCAGGAATAGCAACAAAGGCAGATATTTGTTCATGATATTTCTTGAAGTAACGTTTCATTGCTGACTGTGTCACATTGTACTTGCGCGAAATCTCTGCCTTTGTTTTTCCTTGCCAGTACATGGTCTTAATGTCGGGCAGGGCGTCGTCAGGAATGGTGCAGGGACGGGCCGAGCCTGGCTCCTTTTTCGACGGCGGCACGTTGGCCGGCAATGGAACGTTTGCGTATCAGGTTGCGTTCAAGTTCTGCGACGGCTCCCAAGATTTGGAGCATGAAGCGGCCCAAGTAGTTGTCGGTTTGAACGGGTTCGGTGAGACTGCGGAATTTGCAGCCTTTGCGTTCCAGTGTCTCCAGTATGTGCAACAGGTCTTTGAGGCTTCTGGCCAAGCGATCCAGTTTGTAGACGTAGAGGGTGTCACCTGGCCTGACTGCTTTGAGGAGTTTCTGCAGTTCTGGACGTGCGCCTACACTGCTGGTTTTCTCGTGAAAGATGTGTTGTGCGCCTGCTTCTTGCAGGGCGTTCAATTGCAGTTGTGTGTCTTGTTCAATGCTGCTGACACGGGCATATCCGTAAGTGGTCATAAATATGCGTCTAGTGCAAATAACGAGCCATATTTGGGCGATGCCGCAAGCGGCCCGGGCCCTTATCCCTTGTGAACGGCGGGACTGAGCCTAAGGTCTCATCCGATCGGTGTCGGTACAGGTCCCTATCGCGTACGCCCTGTTCGGGCGCGCGGCCTGCGGCCGGTTCAATACAAGGAAACGTGGCTAGGCAAACCAGATTTCAAAGCAGAGGGCCTCTATGAGGCCCCCTGCTCTGCGGGGGCTTTCGCGCCCCCTCGCTCAAGGCGTGGATAAGAAGGGTGCATAGCACGTTGCCCACAATCGGCAAATGTTCCATTTGCCTCATGTGGACAACGCAAGCCCTCTTATCCACCCCGTCCGCTCCCCCCCACGTTTTTAAAAAATTTCCTTTTCAAGTCATGACTGCTCACCAGTAACAGAAGTTCTAGCTGCTAATGGTGTAGGTGTGCTGGGAATATTTATGAAGCGTGGGCCTTGTGGTGCTTGCGCTACTGTTGGCGGCTGCTTCTGCTCTGGCTGGGCCTGTTGGTTTTGTTCGGTCGGGAAGTCAATGAAGAAGCCTTTTTCTGCGAACTGTTGGCACAGTTCGGGGGGGGGGGTTTGTAGGGCGTTGCGTCTTGCGTGAAGCAGTCGCAGCGCTTGGCTGTCTTGAGGCATCCGACAGGCAAAGGAACGCGGGTTGGCTTGGTTAGCTCGTCATAGCGCGGGGCGGTGTGTTGCAGGCCATCGACACGCGGCTCAAACGTGGCCACGTATTCGCTAGGCGTCATGGGCCTGGCTTGTTGGCCATAGCCGCCATAGCCTGGTGCAGCAGTGCCGGATGGATCATCCATCACCTGTTCCATCTTCTTCGCTTCACCGCCAAAGCGTTTGTAGATGGTTGTGCCAGCCTTGTACCAGATGAGGGGAGCAAGCACCATGAGCAGCAAGCCGATTTTGAGGATCATGGGCACGCGGCCGTGCGCCTTGGTGTGCAGCTCCGAGCTTTTGTAAAGCTCGTAGGCTTTCTTGTTGTACCGCCAGAGCTTGCCCTGGGCTTGTTTAACAGCTTGGGTATTGGTTGAGCAGTGATCCCATTCGTAGATCATGGCGCCTTTCATGCCCCATGCTCTACGAACGTGAATATGTCGCCCCACCAAGCGCCGTACGTTGGCATCTATCAGCTGCGGATGCTGAGTGATGATGACAAAGTCCAGCCCTTGGTGTCGGTGGGTTTCCAGCTTGGCGATGTGATCTGGCACCGCCGAAGTGCTCGACCGTGGACGCCACAGTCTTTGCACTTCGTCTATGCAGATCACGCCATTGGTCTGGACACGGCCATCAAACCAGTGTTGCAGGTCTTCGTCGCTCAATGGCTCATGTGGAATGAGCAAATCGGGTATGCCATTGATGTACAGCGGCCGGTCTTTGAACTGCTTGTTGAGCAGTTCAGAAACCGTATAGAGCGTTTTGCCACTGCCAGGCGTGCCGGTAATCAGGATGATCATCCGCCTTTGCTCCCGTCAATGGCAAAGAAGCTGAATGCCTTGGAGCCCGTCCAATACGTGAACACAAAGCTGATGCCGCCCAAGATCCAAGACATGGCTTTGTCCACGCCAAATAGGCCCATCAATTGCAATACTTCGGGCATCAATTCGCTTTTGGATTGGTTGACCAGGTTCATCACGTGTTGATAACTGAAGTCGATACCAGTCACCGTGAAGATGCTCACCCCTAAAGCCGCCAGCACCTTGATGACCAGCGGGGAAATCATTGAGAACAGCCAGTTGGTTAAATCTTTCATTTCTTCAGCCCGTTAATGACAATGAACATCGTGATGACGGATGCCACCAGCAAAACCAGCGGTTTCAAATACTTGGACATTTCACAGAACTTGGTGAACTCCAGCTTGTAGGTCTGGCCAAACACCTGAAAGGTTTTGGGCGCCGGGCAGCTAGCAGGGCCGGTTGTAAAATTACCTTCTTGGTATCTCACTTCCTGGCTGTTTTTGGTGGTGTTTTCGCCCTTGGTTGGTTCGCCCAGAGAAAGACAGCCAATACGCTTCGGGTCCTTTTTGCAGGCGTCATCGCCTTCACCATCGCCTTTCTTTTTCTCACCAAACTTCAATGCGCAATTGGCCTCGTCTTGTGGGTTCTTCTGGCAATAGTCAGATTGGCTTTGTTTGGTGGTTGTGGTGGTTTCTTTCGTGCCTTTGCCGTCCTTGCTTTTGGTTTTCGTGGTGGTTTCACAAACACCGCCTTGGCACTTGGTCACGCTCTGGCTTTCTTCGCTCGACGTGCTTTTGCCATCACCAGAACCCGAACCAGAGCCATTGCCATCACCCCTGCCGCTTCCATTCCCGGAGCCACTGTCTCCGGGCTTGGAAGGCGTCGTGGTGCTTTCCGTTTTCTTGGAAGTGCTGGAAGATGACATGGTTGCGTCGCAATCAACGCAAATATCCATGCCATTGACTTGAGCCGGGCATCTGCCTTTTGGGCAGACAGGTGCGCCGTCTTCATTTGGCTTGGGCAAGCTGGACCAGCCAGGCACAATGCCGTCTTTCGGGTCAGGCTGCGGTTGATCGGGCGGGGTTTCTGATGGTGTATCGGGCAAGCCCAAGGCATCGCCCGTCACACTGCAAGAAGTACCCGTGTACGTGGCATTGGTGGCAGATATCCATGATTTTTCGTTTTCTTGACCTGGGTTGATTTGTTTCAAATCACTGTAGGAACCAGATACTGCACAGCCATCATCGCAGGTACCCACTGGCTTGCCATCAAAAGCAGCGGCCATAGCCACTTGCAAGCCTTTGCCTTTTCCTGTTAATTCATAAGTAAATGTACCGTCTCTAAATTTTTGACCTTTTTTAAACTTGCATTGATTAGGGTCTTCACATTTTCTAGAAGAAATGGAATACCAAGAGATAGAACTAGTAAAGGAAAGAAGGTTGCACATCGAATCAACATTTCTGAATCGATAATTACTATTAGGATACGCTTTAACAAGCTGCTTAGCCCAATCTATGCAAGCAGCTTCTCTTGTTGGAAACCAATCTCGATTTGAATTAATAACTCTGTACTCTTTACACTCTTGAGTTTGAGCTAACGAAACATCAGCCAGAAGCAAGCCAAGAAAAAGAGAAATAAGTACAGGTCTAAATAGCTTTGCGGTGTCATACATTGTTGTTTTCTGTTCTAAATATTTCGAAGAAACGGCGGCCAACAAAAATCAGTGCAAAAACGGGCAAGGCTGCGGCCAATAATGGGGCGTATGTATCGTTAAACGTTGGGTATTCGCAAGGCTGGGCAAATACAGTGGATTGATAATTTTGAATATGGCCGTTTCCTGAAACAGCCATATTCAAAATCACCGTGTTGGTTTGTGGCGTAAAGCCGGTGCAGGATTGGTGACCACCGGATACCAAGCCGGTGGCATCCGCACAAGCCCTGGCACCCAGCTGGTGCAGGTCTTGGTAGCAGATGCCTCCTAATTGGTATCCGGTTGCCATGATTAGCCGCGGCGGAAAATGCCAACGATCTTCATGCCCACGAAGATCACAACGGCCAAGCCCAGCATGGAACCCAGAATGGTTACCAAGTCGCCTTGAGAGTCGCTTACGGACTGTTTGGCTGCATTGGCTGCGGCTTCCAGAGGGCCAGCAAATGCAGTAGGCACAGACAAAGCGGCCACAGGAGCCAGAGCCAGATAACGGGCTTTTTCTTTCAGTGTTTCGAGTTTCATCTCTCGTTCCTTTCTGTTGTTAGGTGCAAAATCGCACCCTGAAGCCCGCATTACGGGCTTCCGGCTACGATTTCACCCCTTCGAAACGGAAAGAGGCTGAATACTCGAAACCTGCTGTTCACGCTTGCCGAAACGCATGATGTCTTGCATTTCAACTTCGCATTGCAGCGGCATGGGCAGGTGCTTGATCTTTTCGATCAAGTGGGCAGGTACTTGATAGGCGGTGCCTGCGTATCCCTTTGCAGTCGCAGACTCCTGCAAAGGGATCACGCAGTGGATTCGGGACATGTCATAGTCCTTACCGGTTTTGGCGGACTTGCCAGCGAGGATTTCAAAACCTTGGACGGTCAGTTTCATGATGGGTTCTCCGTTGGTCTGGTAAAGGGCTTACGGACAAAACACCAGCAACGGCAGCCTTTTCCAGACGCGCGGGAACACCGTTGATGGCAAGGGATTCGATGATTTCTGTGTCCGTCATGGTCAAGCGCATGACGTGGATGGTTTTGCCGTAGCTGGTGCGTGCGTAGTCGACCAGGTGGGACAGGCTGATTTCGCCTTCTTTTTGGTGGGTGGCGACCTTTTCGGCAGCCACGCCGGTGTCAAGCATGTTGGCCAACGCCTTGTAGGCACCGGCGAAATACGCATCACATTCGGTCAGGAGATCCAGCGGCAAATCGCGTTTGATGTTCCGGAACTCCACCTCAAAGCGCGTCCATTTGCTCTCTGGATCTCCCAACTGGCGACCCTTCTCATAGACGCGCAGCATCTTGCCGTTGCCACGCTTGCCTATGTTCAGGGTGCGCCCTTCGCCGGGCTCCAGCTCATTACCAAACCACGCGCCCATGACGCTGTGCTTTGGCATTCGCCCGCCGGCGTTGAACTCACCCGCTTCGTACCAGTCCTTGGCTTGCTCAACGGTGTATTCACCGTTGAGAAAGTCCACGGCCAGGTCTACGCGGGTGAGGTTCAAGTCAAAGCATTGGGTGGCGATGTGCTGGCGCACATCGGCCCAGCGTGTGATACGTGAACAGCCCGTACCCGAGATGTCCATGCGGGCGCGACCCATGTAATGGTTCCCACCCCAGTCCATTCGGGCTACGTGGCAAGCCTGGCCATCAATGTCCAAGAAGAAGCGCACACCGTTTTCATAGCCAAGCAAGCCAGGACAAGTGATTGCCTGAACTTCGGGAGCCAGATATCTGCGCAGAAATGCGAGCATTTCCGCTGCGATATCTTTCTCCCGATCAGGCAAGAAGGTAAACGTCAGCCAGTCAACGTTAGTAAAACTTTTCCCCCCTATTAGAGTAGGGGGAGCGCTTCGCTTACCCATGGCGCACCTCCTGCGCCTGACGCTCGGCACTCCGCGCTGGCGCGCCGCTGGCGCTGCCGCGCAAACTGCCGATCGCAGGCGCGATCCGGACGCCAAGGGGTAGCGAGAGCTGCAACCAGAATTCGCGACGTAGCAGGTGGTTACGGGATTGGGCTTGCATGTTCAGACTCGTGTGCTAAAGTAGATTTCACAAATCACGAAAATTCGTAATTTGCGAAATCTACTTAAAACACAGAGGTCTGCAAATGCTGGTGAAAACCCTAATTGACAAAGCGAAAGAAATGAGCAAGCTTTCTCAAAAGCAAATGGCTATTGAGCTGCAAACTTGCGACTCTGTCATTAGTGACTGGAAGAAAGGGAGAATCCTGCCAAGCCCCGTCCAGACTGCATTTCTGGCGAAGTTGGCAGGTGTCGATCCGCTTGTGGCCATTGCGGAAATCGAGGCAGAAAAAAAGCCCACAAGCGTGAGCTTATGGGCTGCCATTGGCGTCAAAATTGGCGGAGACGAAGGGATTCGAACCCTTGATGCAGCTCATCACCGCATACTCCCTTAGCAGGGGAGCACCTTCGGCCTCTCGGTCACGTCTCCAACAAGGGCATGATTATAGCCACAAGCGGTGCCTGTATGGCGCTTGGCAAGAAGAAGATGAAAAAAGTGTGTGGGCACCTGTTTACTGGGGCTGCCATTGCAGGGAGGGGCCGCTGCGCACGACGTAGCCGGGGCCGACTTTGATGCGGATGTGGTGCCCGCGTGTTTGGCAAGCGGCGATGACTTGAAGCAGGGCCAGCATTTGGCTTTCGCTGCCGATGACGTTGTACTCGGACTTGAGCCAATGGCGCAGAGCGTTGGCTTGCCGGTGTGGCGAAAGCTGTTGCAGCTGGGCAATGCGCGGTGGGTTGCCGGTTTGTTGCAGATCAATTTCTGCCAGTTCTTGCAGCAGGGTATCGGCTTGGGCAGCGAGGCGGGCGCTGCGGGCCAGGCTGCTTCCAAAGCCGGGCAGGTGCGTTTCGAGCGTGGGTAATGCCGTGTGACGCAGGCGATTGCGGGTGAAGCGTGGATCAGCATTGCTGGGGTCTTCTACCCAAGGCACGCGCTGCGTTTGTAGCCAGTGTTTGATGGCGCTTTGTTCGATGGCGAGTAAAGGCCGTGCAAAGTGCATGCCGTGGCGGCTGAATGCAGCAGGCATGCCAGCCAATCCGGCCACGCCAGAGCCACGGCTCAAGGCCAGCAGCACGCTTTCCGCCTGGTCGTTGGCGTGTTGACCAAGCAGCACCATTTCGGACCCAGCGGTTTGAGCAGCTTGTGCCAGCGTACGGTAGCGCGCATCGCGGGCGCAGGCTTCCAGGCTATCGCCGGGTTGCAAGGCGATGTGTACGCGCAAGGTTTGATGGTGCAGGGCGCAGCCGACGGATGCCGCTACGGGCTGCAAGGCTGCACAAAACTGGGTGCAGTGCTTGGCAAAGTCATCCGCACAGGTTTGCAGGCCATGATGCACGTGCAAGGCGGTGATGCGGCAGAGTGCTTGATCGGCAGAAGTGGATGTTGCAGTGCTTGCGTGGTGCAAGCGCAAAAGGCCCAGCAACAAGGCGGTGGAGTCAGCCCCGCCGCTGAAGGCTACCGCGAGATGCTGGGGGCGTGGTTGCGGCAGGCTGTGCCACCAGCGCTGCAAGGCCGCATCCAGCTTGGATGCGGGCCAGTGGAGGAGGTTTTGCAGCGTAGCGAAGGGGGCGTTGGGGGCGCTTAGCATGGCAATACCCGCGGCGGTGCGTTGGAGCTTTACGGCAGAGCAACAGGAGCCTGCCGCCATCAGTTAACGAAAAAAGCGAACGCAACAAGCCAATTAATCGGTGCTACGCAAAAGAGTAAGCCAAGGTCGCCACTCGGGTGGCGGTTGAGCTTTACTCGTCTGTCGCGCGCGTGTCGTTGAAGCGGCCGTAGCTTTGCAGGCGTTCGTAGCGGCGGTCCAGCAACTCTTTGGGTTTGAGGTCGCTCACCTGGCGCAGGGCTTCGCCCAGTGCGCGTTTGAGCTGTGCGGCCATTTGCTTGTGGTTGGCGTGTGCGCCACCCACGGGTTCGCTCACGATTTTGTCCACCAAGCCCAGTGCCTTGAGGCGGTGGGCGGTGATGCCCAAGGCTTCAGCGGCGTCTTGCGCGCGCTCGGCGGTTTTCCAGAGGATGGAGGCGCAGCCTTCGGGCGAGATGACTGAGTACACCGCGTATTGCAGCATCAGCACCTGGTCGGCCACGCTGATGGCCAAGGCGCCGCCCGAGCCGCCTTCGCCGATGATGGTGGCGATGATGGGCACTTCGAGCTGGGCCATTTCAAAGATGTTGCGGCCAATGGCTTCGCTCTGGTTGCGTTCTTCGGCGTCGATGCCGGGAAAGGCGCCTGGCGTATCCACGAAAGTGAAGACGGGCAGTTTGAATTTTTCGGCTGTTTTCATCAGGCGCAGGGCCTTGCGGTAGCCCTCGGGCTTGCTCATGCCGAAGTTGCGCGCCGCGCGCATTTTGGTGCTGCGGCCTTTTTGATGGCCCAGCACCATGCAGGGGTTGCCGTTGAAGCGGGCCAAGCCGCCGATGATGGAAAGGTCGTCGGCCATGTGGCGGTCGCCGTGCAGCTCCACAAAGTCGGTGAAGATTTCTTCGATGTAGTCCAGCGTGTAGGGGCGATCGGGGTGCCGGGCGATCTTGGTGATTTGCCAGGGCGAGAGCGTGCCGTAAATGTCTTTGGTGAGCTGGAGGCTTTTCTTGCTCAGTTGCTCGATTTCGTCCGAAATGTCCACGGCCGATTCGGTTTGCACGTAGCGCAGTTCTTCGATCTTGTTTTCGAGCTCGGCAATGGGTTGTTCAAAGTCCAGAAAATTCCGTTTACTCACACTGTGCTCCTGACTGGGTTCGGCGCGTATTGTAAAGAACTGTAGCTGCCTGTTCGACCGCACCTGGCGCATGGTTTTTGCTTCATGGAGCAGTGTAGGGGGCAGCTGCCATAAAAGGCTTTTGGGCTATAGCAGGCGCATCTGAGCGCTTGCCAACCTTTGTTAGGCGCACGAGCGGCTGCCGAGCTTGCCAGCGTTTTTTTTCAGGCTGCGATGCCTATGTGAGCAGACCCGCATCAATACGCCACAGGCAAGGGATCGAGCGAACGCCACACATACCAGGTGCCCACGCTGCAATAGGGCTGCCAGGCTTGGGCCACTTCGCGCAAGGTGTGGCGGCTGACGGGCTCGCCAGAAAAATAGAGTTGGCTGATGCCTTTTTGCAGGCCGATGTCGTCCAGCGGCAAAACGTTGGGACGCATGAGGTGAAAGATCAAAAACATCTCGGCCGTCCAGCGGCCAATGCCGCGAATGGCCGTCAACGCAGCAATCACGGCTTCGTCGCTCAGATCATGCCAAGCGGTGTTTTGCAAGCCGTGTTCGGTGAAGTGTCGGGCCAGGTCATGCAGGTATTCGACTTTGCGGGCGCTCAAGCCCGCTGCACGCATGGCTTGGGGCGTGAGTTGCAGCACCGCTTGCGGCTCCAAAGCATGAGGCAGGGCGGCGAAACGGTCCCACACCGACTGCGCGGCCTTGACCGATATTTGTTGGCCTACGATGCTGCGTGCCAGCGTCATGAAGGCGTTGCCGCGCGATTCCAGCCGGGCGCTGCCGTATTGCTGCACCAGTTGCCCCATCACGCGGTCGTGCTGGCTCAGGTGGGCGCAGGCTTCTGCCCAGTAGGGCGGCGTCTGGAAAGTGGCGTTGGGCATGGGGGTTGGGGCGCTGGTGAAGCGATGAGGCCGTGGCGGTGCAGGTGTTGGGTGTGTGTATTGCGTCTGTTGCATGAGTGGGCACGGCGGACAACCAGGCTAGTTGCCTCTTGGGCATGCGCCTGGTCGTTTGCATCCAGCCTGAATGCACGGCTCAGTCAAGCGATTCTGCAAGGCGCGCCAAAGGGGCAAAAAAGCGGGGGTAGGGGACAGACTGCGTTTTGCAGCCAGCAGCTCCACAGCTTGGTTCCACGCCTTCAAGGCTCCCATTCTTCAACGCATTTCAACGTATCAGTTCGCGCATTCCCACGTGGTGCCCTGGGCCGAGTCTTTGAGCACAATGCCTTGCGCCAGCAGTTCCTGGCGGATGCGGTCGGCTTCGGCCCAGTTCTTCTCGGCCTTGGCCTGGGCGCGGGCGGCGATTTGCGCTTCGATGTGGGCAGCGTCCACGCCCGAGCCGATTTGCAAATAGTGGGCAGGGTCGTTTTGCAGCAGGCCCAGCGTGCCTGCCAGCGCCTTGAGCAAGCCGGCCTGCTGGGGCGAGCGGGTTTTGTTCACTTCGCTGGCCAGCTCGAACAGCACGGCCACGGCTTCGGGTGTGCCAAAGTCGTTGTCCATAGCGGCTTTGAAGCGGCTGGCGTAGGCGTTGCTCCAGTCGATAGCGGCGGGCATATCGATGGCATCGACTGTTGACAGCGCTGTGTACAGGCGCTTGAGGCCCGTGCGCGCATCGTCCAGCCCCGCATCGCTGAAATTGAAGGGGCGGCGATAGTGCACGCGCAGCATGAAAAAGCGCAGCGTTTCGCCGTCGTAGCTTTTGAGCACGTCGCGAATGGTGAAAAAGTTGTTGAGCGATTTGCTCATCTTCTCGCCATCCACCTGCAAAAAGCCGTTGTGCACCCAGTAGCGCGCAAAGGGCTTGCCCGTGGCGCCTTCGCTTTGGGCGATTTCGTTTTCGTGGTGCGGAAATTGCAGGTCGGCGCCACCGCCGTGAATGTCAAACGTTTCGCCCAGCAGGGCCATGCTCATGGCCGAGCATTCGATGTGCCAGCCCGGCCGCCCGCAGCCGATGGCCGATTCGTACTTGGCATCGGCTGGCTCGCTGGGCTTGGCGGCCTTCCACAGCACAAAGTCCAGCGGGTCTTGCTTGCCGTCTTGCACGGCCACGCGCTCGCCCGCGCGCAGGTCGTCAATCGATTTGCCGCTGAGCTTGCCGTAGCCCGCAAACTTGCGCACCGAGTACATGTAGTCGCCGGCGCTCTCGCCCGCCTCCACCTTGTAGGCCAGGCCCTTTTGCTGCAGGCGCTGGATCAGCTCGGTCATCTGCCGCACGTATTCGGTGGCGCGCGGCTCATGCGTGGGGCGATCAATGCCCAGCGGGGCAAAGTCCTCGTGCATGGCGGCGATCATCTCGTCGGTGAGCTGGCGGATGGGGATGTTGCGCTCCAGCGCGCGCTTGATGATCTTGTCGTCGATGTCGGTGATGTTGCGCACGTAAGTCACGCGGTAGCCGCTGGCACGCAGCCATTTCTGCATCACGTCAAAGGCAATCATCATGCGGGCATGGCCGATGTGGCACAGGTCGTAAATCGTCATGCCGCAAACGTACATGCGCACATGCTCGGCTTCAAGCGGAACAAAGGGCTGCACTTCGCGTGCCAGTGTGTTGTAGATGCGCAAAGACATGATGCAGATGAAAGAATTTGTTGGATGAAAACGGGCTTGCCGAGTTGATAAAAGAGTCGGCCAAAGCTCGGTGCCCAGAGGGCAGGGCGCATCGTACCGCAAAGGGCTGGCGCAGGCATGGCTGCACCTTGCGCAATGAGGGGGTTGGCCATGCAGCGAGCAAGAAGAGCATAATGCGCAGATCGTTTTTGCTGATGCACGGGCTGCGATCAATTGTGTGCGGCCCGCTTTTCATGATGTTGAATCATTCTCTTTTTCGTCTGCGGGCAACGGTGGCTGGCCGCTTGGGGGCTGCCACATTGCTGCTTGCGGCCTTGGTGTGTGGTCAGGCTGCCGCGCAGACGCCACAAGCCGCTCTGGTAGGCGAGGACTATCGCAAGGTCAACCAGCTCATCACCACTAAAAACTACGCCGCAGCCCTGCAAGCGGCTGATGCTTATCTGACCAACAACCCGCGCGACCCGCAGATGCGCCTGTTGCGTTCGCGCGTGCTGGTGGCGCAAGGCAAGGCAGACGAAGCCCGCAGCCAGTTGCTGGCCATCACGCAGGAATATCCCGAAATCGCCGAGCCCTACAACAACCTGGCCGTGCTTTATGCGCAGGCGGGCGAGTTGGACTTGGCGCGTACCGCTTTGGAGCAGGCCGTGCGCATCAACCCCGGCTATGCCGTTGCCCTGCACAACCTGGGCGATGTGTATCGCCGCATGGCGCACGAGCAATACAGCAAGGCGCTGGCTTTGCAACCTGGCAATCGCAGCTTGCAGGAAAAAGCCCGCGCCACGCGCGCGGCGCGTTGATGGTGCAAGGTTCTGACACATCTGCTTGTGCCCCAAAGCTTGCAGGGCCGTTGATTGGCCTGCAAATGTTCAAGCGCATGGGATTGAGCGCAGCTGGGGTAGTCGGCCACGAGTTTTGCGCCAAGGACACATCGGCTGATGCGAATGATTGAGACGACACGCTGGCTTCAAAAGAATGGGGGCAGTGATTGTTGCGATCACGCAATCAGCCCGATTCGGTTTTTGTGGAAGGAGAAACATCCATGTCTATTCAGACTTTGAGCTTTGCCCGCACCCCAACGGGCCGCAGCAAAATCGTGCAATGGCTGCTGCTGGCCGCGCTGTGCCTGGGCGTAGCCGCAGTGCAGGCTGCGCCGCGTAAAAAAGCTTCTGCTGCGGTCACCAAAAACAAGGTGCTTGAGGCCAAGCCGCAAGTGCTCTTTCATACCAATCTGGGCGACTTCACGGTAGAGCTGGAGCCCGCCGCAGCGCCCAAAACGGTTGAGAACTTTTTGCAATACGTCAACAGCGGGCACTACAACGGCACTATCTTCCACCGTGTAATCAGCAACTTCATGGTGCAGGGCGGCGGCTTTGATGCCAAGCTTGCGCAAAAGCCCACCCGTGCGCCCGTGGTGCACGAGGGGCGGCAAGCCCTGCAAGCCGGCCTGCGCAACACCGTGGGCACCTTGGCCATGGCGCGCACCAGCGAGATGAATTCGGCCACGGCGCAGTTCTTCATCAACGTGAAAGACAACGCGTTTCTCGATCCCACCCCGATCCCCGATGGCGACCCCGTGCCGCGCTTTATGTACCACGGCAAAACCTACACCAATCTGCCGCGTGCGCAGCTGTTGCGCCACCCGGGGCTGGCAGGCTACACCGTGTTTGGCAAGGTCATCAGTGGCATGGACGTGATCGAAAAAATTCGCACCACGCCAACGGGCGCGGCTGGCCCTTTTAATGGCGATGTGCCGAAAAAAACCGTGTTGATCGAGTCGGCAAGGCAGATCAAGTAAACTCGGCGCGCCTTGGCGACCTGCCGCTTGCCTTGTAGTTGAACGGCAGGTTTTTTTGCAAAAAATATACACCCTTTTCATCATCATGAGCACACAAGTCATCCTGCACATTGCCAACCGTGGCCCCATCACCATCGAACTGGACGAAAGCAAGGCCCCCATCACCGTGGCCAACTTTCTGGAATACGTGCGCAACGGCCACTACAACGGCACCGTGTTTCACCGCGTGATTCCGGGCTTCATGATCCAGGGCGGCGGCTTTGCACCCGGCATGGAGCAAAAGCCCACCGCCAAAGAAATCCAGAACGAAGCCAACAACGGCCTGAAAAACGACAAATACACCATCGCCATGGCACGCACCAGCGCTCCTCATTCGGCCAGCGCCCAGTTCTTCATCAACGTGGCCGATAACGACTTCCTCAACTACAAATCGCCCACGCCGCAAGGCTGGGGCTATGCCGTGTTTGGCAAAGTGGTTGAGGGGCAAGACGTGGTCGATCAAATTGCAGGCGTTGCTACCGGCCGCCGCGGCATGCACGACGATGTACCCAAAGACGACGTGCTGATCGAAAAAGCCGAAATCAAGGCTTGATCGCACACTGCACAAGCATTACGAAAGCCGATTTACGGCAACCCGCACAGCGGCACGGCCCCACAGCCTGCCGCTGTTGCTTTTTGGGTTGGGTGTTTTAGGTTGGCTCGCAGGGTGTGATGTATGCCCAGCGCACGGCCCCAGCCCTTATGGCCTCAAAGTCTGTTGATGCCTGTAATGCAATAGTGATGCGCAGTGCACTGTGCGGTGGGGCTGAAGCGTAAGGCTGGTTCTCGTATCTTTCTTGCTTGCTGCACAGAGCCGATCAACGCTTGGTAAGGTAGCTTGTACAAAGGCGAGCCGCCCTTGAATGGTTATGCCTAAGATACCCAAGACCGCAGCTTTTCCATCCGCTTTTTATTTTTTGAACGATTGCCCTCGCCATGAACTTGCCAGCATCCAGTCTTCATTTCAGCCAAGCTGTATCTGAACTAGCCGCGCCTGTCACTTGGCACACCATCGACTTTGTGGCCGACCTGCACTTGCAAACGGACGATGCCACTTGGCAAGCCTTTGCGTACTACTTGCAGCACACGCCAGCCCAGGCCATCTTCTTGCTGGGTGACATCTTGGAACTCTGGGCGGGCGACGATGCTTTGCAACACCCCAGCCAAGCCTTTCCCCGCCAACTGGTGCAGGCCTTGCATGCCGCCAGCCAGCACAAGGCGCTTTACTTCATGCACGGCAACCGCGACTTTTTGGTGGGCGCAGACTTTTGCGTTGCTGCGGGCATGACCCTGCTGGCCGATCCCTGTGTGTTGCAGCTGCCACCAGTTACCAGGGCCACTACCGATAGCACAGGCAATCAGGGTGCATTCAGTGGGGGAAGCAATGGCGAGCCGACCAAGGAAGCGGGGCTGCGCATCCTGCTCAGCCACGGCGATGCCTTGTGCATCGACGATGTGGCCTACATGCAATTTCGCCAGCAGGTGCGCAACCCGGCGTGGCAGCAAACCCTGTTGCAGCAGCCGTTGGAGCAGCGCCTGGCCTTGGCCCAACAACTGCGCCAGCAAAGCAGCCAGCGCAAAAACGAACTGGGCGTAGAGGGTTATGCCGATGTGGACGCTACCCTGGCCGTGCAATGGCTGCAAACGCATGGCTGCACCCTGCTGGTACACGGCCATACCCACAAACCGCAAGACCACGACCTGCCCGGCACAACCAACAACAGCCAAACCCTGCGCCGCATGGTGCTCAGCGACTGGGATTTGCTCGTCTCTAAACCCCGGGCCGAAGCCCTGCGCTTGCAATGCCAGCCGGATGGGGCTTGGCGGTGGAGCAGGAGAAACTGTTGCCATTAAACATGGTGAAAGCTCTTTGAACAGTCGGGTTTCAGGCCGTCACATAGCCTATGGATAAATAAAGCGGCCTACGCAGTAGCTCCATATATACAAAAGACAGCAGTGCGTTTAACTACTATATATATGGATATGGCGAATGGGATTACGTCCGTTGAAACCAAAAGTGTTTTTTCACTAAAAATGCCGAAAGACTCTGAAATAACGTGCTACTGCCGCGCCTGCTTCTCCGTATGCTAGCCATGATTGCGCAAATACTGCTGCAAAAGAGTAAATCTTCGTCGCAATATATGCTAGGCAAACAGCAGAAGATTTTTTTGACAGGTATTTATCCACAAAATATATTATATTTCGTTTCACTTGCAAGTGTCTTGAAGACTGCTCATTTTTAGTAAAACGCCAAGTTTACATTGTTCTCTCCGAAAAAATCGGAAGAATAGCACTGGCGCCTCAAAGAGAAAAAGATGAAGCTGGCTGCATACAGTGGTA
Source organism: Allobrachymonas sp. (assembly GCA_030529305.1). Next base: position 2,780 of record JAUMXD010000004.1, on the reverse strand, counting down.
ATTGTGCCACTTTCTTGCGTTATTGTATCAATACAGCATTTTTTTGCTCCTTGCAGATAGTCGATTTAGTGGTGAAGTATTGTTTGCTTTGTGCGCTTGTATATGGTTTAGAGGATCCTTTGGATTTGATGTATTTTACCATTTCATTGATTTATGTTGTTGTCATTGAATATCAAAAATTTCTTTTGTTTGAGTAATCAGCCACTCTTTGCGTTTAGTTATTTCATGAACATTCCATTCGTTTGGCGCATCTTCCAAAATTTTTTTAGTGATCTCGAAAGATGATTTTCCATCCAATCCTTTGCCATTATAAATATCTTTTTTGTTTAAGTAGTTTCTATTGCTGGCACGAATGTTTTTGTTGCCAGATAACAGTGTTAGATTTCCCAGGCTGTTTAAACATCTTTCTCCCTCTTCTTCTGAGAAAAAAAGACTCCAATTAAGATTCGCATCTTTCCATTCCTGGGGAAAGATGTGCTCGGTATGTAATTCTTTATTTATTTCTATAAATTGATAGTTGTCTTGTTGATTGTACTCAATAGATAACAACAATGGTTTGTGCCATTTAAAGCTATAAATGTTATGCCTTTCTAGGGATGAGAGGTAGCTTTCATAAATATTCAAATTCTTAAGAATTTCATCCTTGATATGTGAAATTTCTTTCCCTTCTTTTGTCATCTTTAATATCTTAAACGAAGTTTGTTTAATTCTATTTGATGTTCCGTCTGCTATCCAGCTTTGATAATAATATCTAACCAGCAAATTTTTCAGCTCATTATAAAATGGGTAATTGGTTAATTTTGCGGTTAAAAGAATTGTTTTCCAATAAATGGATTGCGGCAGATAGCGTAATCTGGATATGTCTTTGTCTTGATAGTCTTCATTTATTTCGCTTAAATTTTTTGCGAATTTTTCAATGAATAAAACAACTTCCAGAGGGTCCTTGTTTCTTAACTCAATTTTTAATTCATCATGCAGATTTTTCTTTGGGCTTCTTGCCTTCAAGTAATATAAATACAAACTTAATGTTGTTTGCAACGATTCGCCTATTTGTCGGCAAATTGTTTCTACCCGTTTCCACACTTCCGAAAAGGAAAAGCGGCTTTTTTCATCTAAATTTTGCAACAAGTATGCTTTGATGATGTCAGCTGATGATAAATCCAATCCCCTGTCATTCAAAATTGAAAATAATTTTATTGCAAAGCTTTCATCGTGGCAGATAACTCTGATTAAGCTTGTTTGTTCAAAAAGGTATTTTAAAAAATCTGAAAAATCAGAAATGTAGTGCTCTGAATTTTGGTTTTTGGAGTTTTCTATTAAATTTTTAAAATAAAAAGCGGTTTGCAGGAAACGATTTTCGTCGATTTCTTTTTTTGGAGTGGAAAAGTCAATTCCGTTGATGATGCTTGTTTCAAAAAGGGCTTGATTGTTGAGCTGAGTTGTTAGTTTCAGCCGCCTTTTTCTTTCGGTTAAATCTTGAATGCTATGTTTAATCTTGTTTAATCTCTCGTCGGTTAGTGTCAGTTTGTTTAGATCTCTTAAGACGCAAAAAAGTATAGTGAGGGTGGTGATTCTTTGTTGGCCGTCAATAACATCATATCCTTTCCCGCTTTTTACAACCACTAAAGAGCCAAGAAAATAGTTTGCATCCAAAGATGAGTCTTCTTTATGATTTTTATAGGCTTCAACAATGTCAATCCATAATTGCTCCACTCGTTCTTTGTCCCAAGAATAGGGACGTTGATATTCTGGCATTTGATAAAATGAATCAGTGTTGCCAAATATCTGCTCAATGCTCAGGTTTTCTGGCTTAAAAACATCGTTAGACATATCAATTCAACTCCATACTTTCATTTGAAATCTAGATAAAATTAATTTGCCATAAATCATACAATATGATTTTTTTAAACATCCCTCTACGTGTCCTGCTGACCTATCCTTCCTCTCTTAACTTCGGCTGACAAACCTCAATCAACGAACAGGCTTTGCAGCGTTTTCCGTATTCGGGCGGTGAAGTGATCGCTTTCCAAAAGGCTGCGCACTTGTGCAATCTCTGCCAGCGTTTGTGCCCGCAGCCTACCTGAAAAGACAACGAGCACGCGGTGGCTGGTTTGCAGATGCCACAGCGCGTCCTCTGTCACTGTTTGCCCGGTCATTTCCTCCAGACACAAGGCTTGTGCACAGGGCTGGATTCCCTCGAACGGTTCGGGCTTGGGTTTGCCGCGTTTGTATTCGACGGGTTTCAGACGGCCTGTCTGAATATCGCGCTCGACCATATCCAACACGCCGTGCACGCCCAAATTCTCTGCCGACACATGCACGCTGCGCTCGAAGCGCACACTTTTGCGCGTTTTTGCTCGCTTCTCGTCCACCCGTTTACGCGAAGTATGAGCTTATACGATAAAAAACCTGCCAAATGTGTTTTATAAAAAATGCAAAAACCATAAAAATAGCCACTCATTCAGGTGGCTATTTTTTGAGCAAGACCTTGACGGATCAAACGTTAAACAAAAAGTTCATCACGTCGCCATCTTTAACCACATATTCCTTTCCTTCGGCGCGCATTTTGCCGGCTTCTTTGGCGCCTTGTTCGCCTTTGTATTGGATGAAGTCGTCAAACGCGATGGTTTGCGCACGGATGAAGCCGCGTTCAAAGTCGCCGTGGATCACGCCCGCAGCCTGTGGTGCAGTGTCGCCTTGGTGGATGGTCCAGGCGCGCACTTCTTTGACGCCAGCGGTGAAGTAGGTTTGCAGGCCCAGCAGCTGGTAGCCTGCGCGGA
>JAUMXD010000003.1 GCA_030529305.1 Allobrachymonas sp. | reverse complement strand
CGCACAGCTACAGCAAATTCATCAATCCCAGCGAGCTGGCGCGCCACGCACGCCAGGCTGGCTTGCACCTGGTGGGTAGCGAGGGCCTGCACCACAATCCGCTCACGGGCAGCTATTGGCTCGGCCCCGGTGTGGACGTGAACTACATGCAGGCTTGGCGCAAGGGCTAAGGGTAGGTTCGCCCCCAGCTTCGGTGGGCTGGGTTCAGCAATGGGCGACGCGCTAATTGGCATCAGGCATGAGTCATTGCAGCTGCCCTTAACCCTTGCCAACCACAGATTTGGAATGAACGAGAAAGCAAACCAGCCATGACAACAACGATGAGCATTGAAGCGGTTTTGTTTGATCTGGATGGCACTTTGGTTGATAGCGCCCCCGATCTGGGCGCAGCGGTGGACCAGATGCGCACGGCGCGCGGCTTGCCATCGTTGCCGCAGGCCGCTTATCGCCAGGCGGCCAGTGCGGGCGCACGCGGTTTGCTGGCAGCGGCTTTCAACATGCAGCCAGACGATGCCGACTACGCCGCCTACCGCGACGAGTTTTTAGCCAACTACGCCCAATGCCTGTTTCAGCAGACCTTGCCCTTTGCGGGCATTGCCGATCTGTTGCAAGCCCTGCCGCAGCGCGGGCTGCTCTGGGGAATCGTGACCAACAAGCCCGCCCGCTTTGCCGAGCCGCTGGTGGAGGGCCTGAGCGATTTGCGCCCAGCAGCCGTCGTTATCAGCGGCGACACCTTGCCGCAGGCCAAGCCGCACCCAGAGCCCTTGCTGGAAGCCGCCCGCCGCATGGCGGTGGCCCCGCAGCACTGCCTGTATGTGGGCGACGATTTGCGCGACATACAAGCCGCCCACGCCGCAGGTATGGTGGGCATGGCGGCGTTGTGGGGCTATCTGGGAGGGGCGGATGTGGCAACTTGGGGCGCTGATGTGCAGGTGCAGCAGCCTGCCGAGGTGCTGGTGTGGCTGGAACAGCAGACAAGGAGGGCGTGATGGCACTGCGTACGAGCCATTGGCAAAAACATGTTGGCTACGCCTTGCGGGCCGTGTGGCTGGGCTTGCTGTGTTGGGCATTGGCGCAGACGCAAGCTGCTGTCGAACACCACCATGAGCAGCACGCTGCGCCCCAAGCGGGTTTGCACGCTGCCGCACCGGCAGGGCATGCATCACTCGCTGCGCCTGCGGCAAGCGGATCTGCTGCAACAACCATGAAGCAGCCAGCGGTGTTGCCAACGGTGGCGGCCGCTTCTGCAACCGTACCTTCAGCCACGCCCACATGCTTTGGCGAAGCGCAATGGCTCGCTTTGCAGCGCAGCACGGCGCATCCAGCTGGGCAGGTCGCAGCCGATAAAGTTTTGCTCTACGTCTGGTCGCCGCGCATGGTGTTTTCAGCCGTGCATGCACACGAGGTACAGCAAGAAGCCCAAGCCTTAGGTCTGCGCTTTGTGCCGGTGCACGATGGCCGCTTGCCTGCCGAAGAAGTGGCGCAGGCTCTGGCTGTGCTGCCGCAGAAACTGCAAAAGCCGCAGCATCTGGTACCGGGCAGCGCAGCGCCCCAGCCGCACTCGCATCTACATCCACACCCTTTGCAGACGAGCGTGCCGCTGTGCGCGCCCAACCTGGTGGCGCGCGATGCTTATCGGCACTTTCCCACCGCTTGGGTGGTGCAGCACGGCAGCTTTCACCCTGTGCCGCTGGTATCGGCCATGCCGCCACGTTTTTGGCGCATGGGCCTGCTGGAGCGTTTGCAGCCGCAACAAGAGTTGCGGCGGTCGCAATCTGTGCCTGATGCCGCTCGGCAATAGCTTTTGCGGGGCTGTTGCTTAAGCGAGTAGTTGAGCAAGCTGCTGTTGAGTTCTCAGTCACCTGCTTACTGCTTCATTGATCCCAGCTGCATGTATCTGGCTTTTTCTTTTTCGGTTTTTTCAATGAAAGCACGCACCATGAAACAAGCGCTTGAATCCTTGTCGCCCCGCTTGGCGGTTGGCCCATCCAGCTGGCATCGGCTGCTGCGCCAGGCCACGCTGCTGGCGGGCTGTGCGGCTTTGCCCACTGCCTGGGCGCAGGCCGTGCCCCAAGCAACTGCGGCTAATGCGTCACCCACGGCTCGTGTGGCAGATGAGCAAGCCTGCATTGCGCCCAGCACTTTTGTGGAATTGGGCGCCGATGTGGCAGGAACCAGCACCGACTCGGCCGGGCAAGCGCGTGTGGCCTTGGGCATGTACGAACGCATCAGCCCCGATGGGCGCTACGTGCTGCGTTCTTTTTCAGGGCGCAAGCTGGGCGATGTGAGCTTGCTGGAGCTGCCCGCTTTTGAAGGGCAAGTGCTGGCGGGTTACCCTACGCCCTTGAGCAACGAGGCTTTTCCCGTGCAGGGCACTTGGCGCTATCTGGTCAGCATCAGCGGGCAGCACTACCGCTTTGCCGATGTGCTGCGCCAGGGCACGCAGGCCAAGCCCTTGTTCAAAGGCGGCATGACCGGGTTTTACGCCGTGGCCTCCGAACTGCCCGGTAGCCGCCCGGGCGAGATTCGCATCCGCTCGGTCAGCTGGCCCAATGCCAGCGGCAACAGCGACCAGCAAGGCATTGGCGCGCTGGCCGCGCGCACGCTCACGGTGGATACGGCCCGGCACCGCATCACGGCCGATAGCGGCGTGCAGTACCTATGCCGCCACCGCGTAGCAGAAGATGGCAGCATGTACGCCCTGCCCATGATCTCGGTCGATGGCCAGGAGTACGCCGCCATGCCGCAAATGCCCGTGAAGGGCGCCAGCACCATGCGCATCTTCGGTTTTGGCAACAGCGATGGCGGCTGCGAACTGCACGAAACCTTTCAGCACAGCAGCGGCAAAACGATCTTTGGCTTTCCGCAGCGCGATGGTTCGGGCGCAGACGTGGCCTACGAATACCGCGGCCAGATCTGGTGGTACAGCCGCGCCTTGAAGCAGGCCTTCAACCTCGCGCCGCCGCCCAAGGTCGCGGGCGAGAACTTACTGGCCAGCGCCTTTCCGGGCATCACGCGCGATGGCCGCGTGATCTACGCCAGCACCCTGCGCCATTGCGATAGCAACAACCAGAACTGCACGCAGAAAGTGGGCTACACCATTGCTGATCCCTACCAGAGCAAGGCGTTTCAGGCTTTTCGGCAAGCGCACCCTGATCAGACCAAGCATTTGCCCGTTTGCATCCGCCGCAGCGATGTGTTGAAAGAACGCGCCGCATTTGCCGAGCTGCATGGTTTGCCTGTGCCGAAGGAGTAAAAAAGGCTTGTAAATAATGAGTCTTGCCGGTGAATGATGATCGTATGCTGCATGCTTCGTTCCAATGAGAACAAATACAAGGGTAGCTTTTTGCTTTGGCTGACTCTCATCTTGTGCACTTGAGAATCTTGTCAAGCATTGAGGCAAAGACGTTTGGTGCGCAAGGGCTGAAAGATAAAATTCACTCCTTATGCCTGCCGCCATGCCTGCCGTTTCCATCCAGTCCCTCAGCAAGATTTATCCGCCGCGTGCTCACGCGGCGGAGTTGCGTGCGTTGGATGAAGTGTCTTTCGACATTGCGCAGGGCGATTTTTTCGGTTTGCTGGGCCCTAACGGAGCGGGCAAAACCACGCTCATCAGTATTCTGGCGGGGTTGACGCAGGGCACCCAGGGCACGATCAAAGTGCATGGGCTGGATGTGCGGCAAAACACTGAGCAGGTGCGCCGTTACCTGGGCATCGTGCCGCAGGAGCTGGTGTACGACCCTGTATTCAGTGTGCGCGAGATGCTGCGCTTTCAGTCGGGCTACTTCGGCATTTACAACAACGCGGCGTGGATTGACGAGCTGTTGCACGATCTGGGCCTGACCGACAAGGCCGATGCCAATATGCGCCAGCTATCAGGCGGTATGAGGCGGCGCGCGTTGCTGGCGCTGGCGCTTGTGCACAAGCCACCCGTGATCGTGCTGGATGAACCCACGGCCGGTGTGGATGTAGAACTGCGCCAAACGCTGTGGCGCTTGGTGGCCGATTTGAACCGGCAGGGCCATACCGTATTGCTGACCACGCACTATCTGGAAGAAGCCGAGGCTCTATGTAACCGCGTCGCTATGCTCAAGCAGGGCCGCCTGCTGGCGCTGGAAAAAACCAGCACCTTGCTGCGCAATGCGGCTGTGGGGGTGCTGCATTTCAAAACCGATCAAGCCTTGCCAGCCGAGTTGGCGGCGCGTGCGCGCATCACGGGCCGGGTGGTGGAATGGCCCGCACACAGCGCAGAAGAGATTGAGCGGAGCCTGTCGGCCTTGCGCCAGGCGGGCATTGCCGTAGAAGATTTGGAAGTGCGCAAGGCCAATCTTGAAGACGTGTTCATCCGCCTGATGGGTGGCGATGCCGATAGCGTTGAGCAAGCCGACCAGTCGCTGCAGGCTTTGGCCCAACAAAAAACAGCGGCCAATCAGCCGCCTGCCGCTGTGCAGTTGCCCAACCAGCCAACCTCACAGCTTCAGGTTCCGCAGGCGCAGGCCGCACAGGCGCGCCCCCTGCAGATTCAGCCCTCCAGTCCCGCTGATGGCGGCGGCTGCAAGATGCTGTTTTACAAAGAGCTGCTGCGCTTTTGGCACGTGGGCTTGCAAACCCTTGCTGCGCCGATTCTTACTACCGTGCTGTATCTGCTGATTTTTGGCAATGTGCTCAACCGGCAAGCCATGCCGGGTTATGGCGGCATCAGCTATGTGGCCTTTTTGGTGCCCGGCCTGGTGATGATGAGCGTGCTGCAAAACGCCTTTGCCAACAGCGCTTCCAGCCTGGTGCAAAGCAAGATCATGGGCAATCTGGTGTTTTTGCAGCTCAGCCCCTTGTCGCACTGGCACTGGTATGTGGCCTATGTGGGGGCATCGGTGGTGCGGGCCTTGCTGGTGGGGCTGGGTGTGTATGCCGTTACGCTGTTTTACACGCCGCCGCATGCGGCAGCGCCTGGGTGGATTGCCGTGTTTGCCGTGCTGGGCGCGGCCATGATGGGGGCCTTGGGCATGGTGGCGGGTTTGTGGGCCGACAAGTTCGACCAGATGGCCATGTTCCAGAACTTCATCATCATGCCCATGACCTTTTTGGCAGGTGTGTTCTATTCGGTGCACAATCTGCCCGGCGTTTGGCGGCAGCTCAGCCGCCTGAACCCGTTTTTTTACATGATCGACGGCCTACGCTACGGCTTTTTCGGCCAGAGCGATGTTTCGCCCTGGATGAGCCTGCTGGTGGCTGGCGGGGCCTTTGCGGGTGTGAGTGCGCTGGTGCTGTATCTGCTCAAAAGCGGCTACAAACTGCGCCAGTAGGGCGGCAGGCGTTTTTCACGATCAAGGGCTTTCATCATGAATGTTGGGGTTTTGCACCGATGCAATGGGTAACGATCGCCCGCCGCCGTGCTGGTTTTTGGCTGGCTGTGATGGCGGCTGGTGGACTGCTGGGGCTGGCCGGGTGCTCGCCGCAAAGCGAAGGGCAGGCCAGTGCTGTTGCGTCTGCGCCGCTTGCGGATGCTTCGACCGCTGCTGTAACTTCGGTGGCATCTGCGGCACCGGCTGCAGCACAGCTAGCGTCTGGGACTGGCAGTCGTGCAGCGGCCAAGGCCCCAGCTTCGGCGGCAGGCATTGCGCTGAGGCGATCGAATGTGCAGATCAAGTTCGTGCAGATGTTCGAGCGCGAATGCCTGCCGCGCATTGCGCCCGAAGCCAAGTTGTCGCCTGCGCAGCGTGCGGATTTTTGCCAGTGCTATGCCGCCGCCTTGGCCGACCACAACAGCGAGCAGCAGTTGACCCGCTACCTGGCCGGGCAGGATGCGGCCCAATTGCAAAGCGACGCCAACCGCTATGGCCAACCCTGCCTGGAGCAGGCCAAGCGCAAAACCTGATCCAAGGTTTCAAAGATTCACAAGATTCGAGAAAAGATTTGAGGAGTACACCCCCATGTCAGTCACCGCCGAAACCGTGCGCCAACTCATTGCCGATGCGCTGCCCTGCGAGCAGTTGGACGTGCAAGGCGATGGGCGCCACTGGTTTGCCACCATCGTTTCGAGCGCCTTTGCCGGCAAGCGCCTGATTGCGCGCCACCAGATGGTGTATGCCGCCTTGGGCGAACGCCTGCAAAATGACGAGGTGCATGCCCTGTCGATGAAAACGCTCACGCCCGAAGAATGGGCGCAACAGCACGTCGAAGTCTGATTGCATCACCTGCCTTGCCCAAGCCTACGAATAAGCCCGCCATATGGACAAACTCTTGATACGGGGCCAGCGCCCCCTGCACGGAAGCATCGCCATTTCTGGCGCGAAGAACGCGGCCCTGCCCGAAATGTGCGCTGCCTTGCTCACCAGCGAAACCGTGCATCTGCGCAATGTGCCGCGTCTGCGCGACGTGGCGACCATGCGCAAACTGCTCGAAAACATGGGCGTGAGCGTGCAAACGCATGGCGAGCGTGGCGGCATGAGCTTCGAGGCGGCCGACCCGCTGCGGGCCGAAGCGCCTTACGAGCTGGTCAAGACCATGCGCGCATCGGTGCTGGCGCTGGGGCCGCTGCTGGCGCGCTGCGGCAAGGCGCGTGTTTCCTTGCCCGGTGGCTGCGCCATTGGCGCGCGCCCGGTCGAGCAGCACATCAAGGGCTTGCAGGCCATGGGCGCGCAGATTGAGGTGCAGCACGGCTACATCGAAGCGCAACTGCCGCCGGGGCAGCAGCGCCTGAAAGGCGCGCACATCGCCACCGACATGATCACGGTCACGGGCACCGAGAACTTCTTGATGGCCGCCACCTTGGCCGAAGGCACCACGGTGCTGGAAAACGCCGCACAAGAGCCCGAAGTCACCGATCTGGCCGAAATGCTCATCAAGATGGGTGCCAAGATCCAGGGCCACGGCAGCAGCCGCATCACCATCGAAGGGGTGGAGCAACTGCACGGCTGCGAGCACGCCGTGGTGGCCGACCGCATCGAGGCCGGCACCTTCTTGTGCGCCGTGGCGGCCACAGGTGGCGATGCGACCTTGCAGCACGCGCGGGCCGATCATCTGGATGCCGTGATCGACAAGCTGCGCGAAGCAGGCGCCCAGGTGGACGTGTTGCCCGATGGTTTGCGCATTCGCAGCGCGGGCGGCGCGGCGCTCAAGGCGCAGAGCTTTCGCACGACCGAGTACCCGGGCTTTCCCACCGACATGCAGGCGCAATTCATGGCGCTCAATTGCGTGGCGCAGGGCAGCAGCATGGTGACCGAAACGATTTTCGAAAACCGCTTCATGCACGTGAGCGAGCTGATGCGCCTGGGTGCGCGCATCCACATCGACGGCAAAACAGCCATGATCGAAGGCTTGCCGCAACTCATGGGCGCCACCGTCATGGCCACCGACTTGCGCGCATCGGCCAGCCTGGTGATTGCGGGCCTGGTGGCCGATGGCGAAACCACGGTGGAGCGCATCTACCACCTCGACCGCGGTTACGACCAGATGGAAGAAAAGCTGCAAGCACTGGGCGCGGACATTGAACGGGTGGCCGCATGAGCCAGATGATCACGTTGGCGCTTTCCAAAGGCCGCATCTTTGAAGAAACCATGCCGCTGTTGCAGGGCATGGGCATCTCGGTGCTGGAAGATCCCGAAACCTCGCGCAAGCTGATTTTGCCCACCAATCGCGCGGATGTGCGCGTGGTGCTGGTGCGCGCCACCGATGTGCCCACCTATGTGCAATACGGCGGCGCGGATTTGGGCATTGTGGGCAAAGACACTTTGATCGAACACTGTGCCGAATGGGGCGAAACCAGCCTGTACCAACCGCTGGACCTGGACATTGCCCGCTGCCGCATGAGTGTGGCCGTGCCCGCCGGTTTTGATTACGCGTGCCAGGTGCAACAGGGTGCGCGCCTGCGTGTGGCCACCAAATACGTGAACATTGCGCGCGAATTTTTTGCCGCCAAAGGCGTGCACGTGGATTTGATCAAGCTCTACGGCAGCATGGAGCTGGCCCCGCTCACCGGCATGGCCGATGCGATTGTGGACCTGGTGTCTTCAGGCAGTACGCTCAAGGCCAACCACTTGGTCGAGGTGGAGCAGATCATGCCCATCAGCTCGCGCCTGGTGGTGAATCAGGCTTCGCTCAAGCTCAAGCAAGCCGCGATGCGTGGCCTGATCGACGCCTTGGCCGCGGCCAAGGCAAAAAGCGCTGAAGAAAAAAGATGAGGCAGACAAATCTGCAGCCCTGGGAATGCCGCGCCTGCTTCGGCGCGCTGTATCAGGATGACCAACTCCAAACCAGACACTTTGTGTCGTTTGTTTTGTGAGGCGCAAGCCCAGCCAGATTTACGAACTGCTATTGGCAGATTCGCAGCTATCTGGTGCGGAAATTCTTCGACGCGGATATCTGAAAATTCGCCATCAGCAGATCCAGCCAGCCAACAAGCCGGGCACGACGAAAAGGTGCCATTGTTTGGCAATGGTGAGGTCTTGTTGCACATTGACTGCTTGATCGTTAACGCTCAGATTGGGAATGGATGAGAAAAACGGAAACATCCATAAAGCGGTGAAGATGGCGCCGCCAATGAAATAGTATTTGCTGGAGAAAGTGCCTGCCTTGGCAAAAAGGATACCGATGGCATACGGAATCAGGCAAAGAACAAAAGCGGCGATCCAGGTCATGGCAAAAGAAAAAGCAAGCGTAATCAAAGAATCCCACGTTCTTTGCAAAAAGCTGTAGTCGGTTGCCGATTCAAAGCTGACAAGATGGGGCAACATGAACATCAGATTGAAAGAAAAGGCAGCCATGCTCACGGCCCAGATGAAAGCGTGGACAGCTTCTTCGGTACAAAAAAGTTCAAATTTTTCTTTCGGCATGCTGAGATATCAAATGGCTTGAGTGGCAGAAAGAAGATGACGCGTGCCGCAGTCCTCAACGCTCAATCTGCGCCCATACTTTTTCCAGCCGCTTGATGCTTACAGGCTGGGGCGTGCGCAGTTCTTGTGCGAAAAAGCTCACACGCAGTTCTTCGAGTAGCCAGCGCAGTTCCTGCAGGCGCGCGTCTTGCTGGCCTTTGCGTTCGGCCACCAGGCGCCAGAAGCGTTGTTCTTGCGCGCGGGCTTCCGCCATGCGCTGGGCGTCGCGCGCGGGGTCGGCGCGCAGCTTGTCAAAACGCAAAGTGATGGCCTTGAGGTAGCGCGGCAGGTGCTGCAACGCAGCCCAGGGCGTATTGGCGAGGAAGTGTTTGGGCAGCAGGCGCTGCAATTGCTCGGCGGCATCTTTGGCGGCTTCTGGCGCGCTTTTGCCCGCATCCTTGACCTTGCGCGCGGCCTGCGCATATTCGGCCAGCACGGTGGCGGCCAGGCGGGCCACTTCGTTGGCGATGAGCGTCAGGCGCGTGCGGCCTTCTTCCACGCGCTGCTTGAAGCGGGCTTCGTCCGTGGGCAGCGGGTCGAGCAGAAAGGCGCGCTCCAGCGCCACGTCGATGATCTGCTGGCGCAGTTCTTCGAGCGTGCCCAGGCTCATGTAGGCCACGGCCATTTTTTGCAGATCGGGGATGTTTTTTTCGAGGTACTTGAGCGCATCCCTGACTTGCAGCGCGAACAGGCGGCGCAGGCCGCTTCGGTGCTTGGCGGCGGCGATCTCGGGCTCGTCAAACACTTCAAGCGTGACGGCGTCGCCCGCATCTACCAGGGCCGGAAAGCCGATCAGCACTTGCCCCTTGCGGCGGATTTCCATCAGCTCGGGCAGCTCGCCAAAGCTCCAGCTGGTGTAGCGCGCATCCTCAGCCAATGCGGGGGCTTGTTCAGCCGGAGCGTTTGCTTCTTTTTTGATAGCTGCTGGCGCTTTCTGGTCGGGCGCTGAAGCCTGTTTTTGCGCTGCGCCCTCATCGGCCTGACGCGCGGTTTTGAGCGCAGCCAGCGCCTGAAATGCGCCGCGCGCCTGCCCGCCCAGCTCGGCCTTGAGTGCGGCCAGGTTGCGTCCTGCCCCTAGCTGGCGGCCGTGCTCGTCGGTGACGCGAAAGTTCATGAACAGGTGGGCGGGCAGCATGTCGAGCTTGAAGTCGGTGCGCTTCACGTCCAGGCTGGTTTCGGCGCGGACCTGTTTCAGCAGTGCGTCGATCAGGCTGCCCTGGCCGAAGGTTTCGGGCGTGCTGAACAGCGCGGCCAGGCGCGCGGCGCTTTCGGGCAGGGGCACGAAGCGGCTGCGCGGCTTTTGCGGCAGGCTTTTGAGCAGGGCCTGGATCTTTTCCTTGAGCATGCCGGGCACCAGCCATTCGCTGCGGGCCTCGCTGACCTGGTTGAGCACGAACAGCGGCACGGTGACGGTGAGGCCGTCCTTGGCGTCGCCCGGCGCGTGCAGGTAGCGGGCGGCGCAATCCACGCCCCCTAAGCGGATGATTTTTGGGAAGGCATCGGTGGTGATGCCTGCGGCCTCGTGCCGCATCAGCTCTTCTTTGCTGAGCATGAGCAGGCGCGGCTGCGCCTGGGCTGCCTGCTTGTACCAGGCCTGCAGCTCGCGCCCGCTGCTGATGTGTTCGGGCAGGTGCTGGTCGTAAAAGGCGAAGATGAGTTCCTCGTCCACCAGCACGTCTTGCCGGCGGCTTTTGTGTTCAATGGCCTCGACCTGCGCGATGAGCTTGCGGTTGGCGGGCAAGAAAGGCAGGGCGCGGGCCCAGTCGTCGGGCCATTCGCCGCCCACCAGCGCTTCGCGGATCAGCAGTTCGCGCGCGCCTGCCGGGTCGGCCAGGGCGTAGCGCATGCGCCGCCCGCTGTACACCACCAGGCCGTAGAGCGTGGCGCGCTCCAGCGCCACGGCCTCGCCGGATTTTTTCTCCCAATGCGGGTCGAGCAATTGTTTTTTGAGCAGGTGGCTGCCCACCTCTTCCAGCCACTGCGGCTCGATGGTGGCCATGCCGCGGCCGTACAGGCGCGTGGTTTCCACGAGTTCGGCGCAAACGATCCATTTGCCTGGCTTTTTGCTCAGGTGCGCGCCGGGGTGGCGGTGGAACTTGATGCCGCGCGCGCCCAGGTATTCGTTGCTGCTTGGGGATTTGCCGCTGTGGGCAGGGCTGTGGGCGCCGCTGCCATCTTCGATTTTGCAGCCCACGTTGCCCAGCAGGCCCGCCAGCAGGCTTTTGTGCACGGCCTCATACCCCGCTGGCTGGGCGTTTTCTTTCCACTTGTGCTCGGCCACCACGGTGTGCAGCTGGGTGTGGATGTCGCGCCATTCGCGCACGCGGCGCACGTTGATGTAGTTCTGGCGCAGCAGGTTTTCGTACTGGCGGTTGCTGAGTTTGTGCGTGGGCGCGGATGGAGTTGCCGCTGCAGCGGGGCTGGCTGCGTTTTCGCCCAGGGCCGCGCGGGCGGCAGCCAGGGCTTGCGCGGCGCGCTGGGCCACGGGCAGCACGGCGGCGCGGGCTTTGCTGGGCGCGCTGCCTTGTTTGCCCTGTATCTGTGCCTGCATCTCGCGCCGGGTGCGCGGCGCCTGGCCGCCGCGTGCATCGTGCAGCCATTGCCACAGGCGCAGGTAGCCGTTGAATTCGCTTTTCTCGTCGTCGAACTTGGCGTGCTGCTGGTCGGCCTGCGCCTCTTGCCCGAGTGGCCGGTCGCGCACGTCTTGCACGCTGAGCGCACTGGCGATGATGAGCACTTCGCGCAGCGCGCCACGCTCGCGGCCTGCCAGAATCATGCGGCCCACGCGCGGGTCCAGCGGCAGGCGGGCCAGCTCCTGGCCCAGTGATGTCAGTTCGCCCGCCTCGTCCACCGCGCCCAGCTCGGTCAGCAGCTGGTAGCCGTCGGCAATGGCACGGCCCGAGGGCGCTTGCAGGAAAGGGAAATCTTCCACCCGCCCGCCCGCGCCCAGCAGGTGCAGGCTTTTCATGCGCAGAATCACGCCTGCGAGTGACGAGCGCAGGATTTCCGGATCGGTGAAACGCGGGCGGCCGGCAAAGTCCTTCTCGTCGTACAGGCGGATGCAGATGCCATCGGCCACGCGCCCGCAGCGGCCCGCGCGCTGGTTGGCCGCGGCCTGGCTGATGGGTTCCACCAGCAACTGCTCCACCTTGCTGCGGTAGCTGTAGCGCTTGACGCGCGCCGTGCCCGCATCGATCACGTAGCGGATGCCGGGCACGGTGAGCGAGGTTTCGGCCACGTTGGTGGCCAGCACGATGCGGCGGTGGCCGTGCGCATCGAACACGCGGTCTTGCTCGGCCTGGCTCAGGCGCGCGAACAGCGGCAGCACCTCGGCCGTGCGCGTGAGCGGGCTGTGCGCCAGGTGCGCGCGCAGGTGGTCGGCGGCTTCGCGAATCTCGCGCTCGCCGGGCAAAAAGACGAGGATGTCGCCGCTGGCATTGCCGGCCCAGAGTTCATCCACCGCGTCGGCAATGGCCTCGTTCAAGCCGTAGTCTCGGCTTTCTTCAAAAGGCCGCCAGCGTTGCTCCATGGGGTAGGTGCGGCCCGACACCATGAGCACGGGCGCGGGGCCTTTGATACTTTCAAAGTGTTTGGCAAAACGCTCGGCATCGATGGTGGCCGAGGTGACGATGACCTTGAGGTCGGGTCGGCGCGGCAGGATCTGCTTGATGTAGCCCAGCAGAAAGTCGATGTTCAGGCTGCGCTCGTGCGCCTCGTCGATGATGAGGGTGTCGTAGGCTTTGAGTAGCGGGTCGGTCTGCGTTTCGGCCAGCAAGATGCCGTCGGTCATCAGCTTGATGCTGGCACCCGGCGAGAGCCGGTCGTTGAAGCGCACCTTGTAGCCCGCTACTTTGCCCAGGGGCGTGTTCAGCTCTTCGGCAATGCGCTTGGCCACGCTGCTGGCGGCGATGCGGCGCGGCTGCGTGTGGCCGATGAGCTTGCCTTTTTCGCCCGGCTTGGCATTGAGCTTGCCGCGGCCCAGCGCCAGCGCGATCTTGGGCAACTGCGTGGTCTTGCCCGAGCCGGTCTCGCCGCAAACGATGATGACCTGGTGCGCGCGCAGCGCCGCCTCGATCTCGGCGCGGCGCGCCGAGACGGGCAGGGATTCGGGAAAGGTGAGGGTGATGTCGGTAGCCAAGCGCGCACCTGCGGCAGCAAAAAACAAAACCCTGCATTATCTGGCAGGTGGTTTTTGGGCGGCGTTTGAAGCAGCTTTTGCGCCGCGTTTGATGGGGCGTTTATGCACGGCTCTTGGCAGCAGCTTTTGCCTGCGGCAAAGGCAGCCGAGGCAAGTGCCGCAGGCGGGCCTTGAGGGCTTTCAGCGCCTTGTTCGGAGGTTGGCTGCTGAAATTTGCATCAGCGGCAGGCGCGTAGCGCAGGGCTTCCAATGCCAGCAGCCATTGCCGCCAGGCTTGCCATGGCGCATCGGCTGCTGGTGGTGCTTGTTCGCGCTGAGCCTGATCAAGTCGTGCCTGTTCGAGCTGTTGCATCAATTGCCGCGGCGTCAGGGCCGGGCTGTGGGCCAGTTCGGCAGCCAGTGGCAGGCCCATATTCAGCAGGCGTTTGCGGGCCAGGTGCAGGGTGTGCAGCCAAGGGTCTTGCCGGCTTTGTGCCAGCCAAGCCCACAGGCCCACCAGTGTGGCCAGGCCAATCAGCGCGGCCCCCAGCAATTGCACCAGCGTCGTCCAGCTGATGTTGGCAAAGCCCAGTTGGCGCAGCAAATCCATCTGCCGGTCTTGCGTGTAATTGAGCACCCAGTTGTTCCAGCGCGTGTTGGTGGCGTCCCACAGGCTGCGCAGGCTTTGCAGGCTGCGTTGCAAGACGCCAGCCAATTCGGGGTTGAGGGTATGCACGGCATCGCCCACTGCGCCGCGTGCTTGCAGGCGGGCGAAATCCTCCACCCGGCTGGGCGAGACGGAAGCCGTGGGGTCGATGCGCACCCAGCCCTTTTGCGGCAGCCAGACCTCGGCCCAGGCGTGGGCATCGCTTTGGCGCACGGTGAGCATGCCGTCCACGGGGTTGACTTCGCCGCCCTGGTAGCCGGTGACGATGCGCGCGGGGATGTGCATCTGCCGCATCAGCACCACAAAGGCGTTGGCGATGTGTTCGCAAAAGCCCTGTTTGCTGTCGAACCAGAAGGCGTCGGCGGCGTGTTCGCCCGTGAGGCCCGGGGCCAGCGTGTAGCTGTAGCCGCCCGTGCGCAGGTGTTGCAGCACGGCGGCGATTTTCTGTTCGGGGCCGGCTTGGGCCAGGGCGGGGCTGGCCAGCCACTGTTGGGCCAGTTCGCGCGTGCGCGGGTTCAGGCCCGGCGGCAGCGTGAGGTAAGGGCGCAGATAGGGTGCCGGCAGATCGGCATCGGCGTGGTGATTGATCTGGCTGCGCGCGCGGTAGCGCAGCACGTCCACCACGGGGCGCTGGCTCACCCATTCCAGCGAGCGCATTTGCAGCGCGCGCCAGCCGGGGGGCAGGGCGGGGCGCTCCAGCGCCACATCGAGCGTGAGCAGCCATTGCAACTGGTGCGGTTGCAGCAAGACTTCGTAGCTCACCAGCTCGGGCGCCTGGGTGGCGGCGGCGTTGCTGCGTTTGGCATCGGGCATCATCGGAAAGCCGCTGCCTTCCCACTTTTGCCCGTTCAGGCGATCCAGCACCGGGCCGCGAAAGTACAGGGCTTGCCGCGGCGGCAGGGGGCCATCAAAACGCACGCGAAAGGCGATGCTGTCGTCTTGCGCCAGCTCGGCGATGTTGCCCACGGTCATGTCGTTGCTCAGGCCGGTTTTGGCGCGGTCGTTGGCGGGCAAGCCCCACAGCGGGGCAAAGCGCGGAAACAGCATGAACAGCGCCAGCATGATGGGCGTGCCCAAAGCAGCCATGCGCAGCGCGATGAGCAGGGCCTGGCGCAACGGCGGGTAGCCCGCAGGCATGTGCGCATTGACCAGGGCCGTGAGCAGGGCCAGCACGCCCAGCAGAATGCCCACGGCCGTGAGCAGCGATTGCGAGAACAGAAAGTGGCTCAGCAGCGTGAAAAAGCCCAGAAAAAAGATCACGAAAGTGTCGCGCCGGGCTTTGATCTCGAGCGTTTTGAGGGTGAGCAGCAGCAGGATCAGCGCGCTGCCCGCCTCGCGCCCCAGGATGGTGCGGAACTGCGCGGCCGTGATGCTCAGCGCCAGCAGCAAGAGGCCAATCACCAGCCATCGCGAAGGCGCGGGCTTTTGCCGCAGGGTGAGCCAGGCGCGCCAAATCAGCACCGCGCCGCAAAACACGGTGCTGGCCCAGGGCATGTGGGGCGCTTGCATCAGCACGATCCAGCCGATGATGGCCAGCAAAAACAAGGTGTCACGGCTTTCGCGCGCCAGTGCGCCCGTTTGCGTCCAAAGTGGTGCCCCAGGCCAAGCCCGGCTGCGCTTTGGGCGCTGGCCGGGCGTAGTTGAGGCAGGAGTTTGTGTATTTTTCACAGGCGCTTTTCCGTGTGGCTGGCTGCGCTTGTTTGAACAGCGCCTGGGGTTGCCGGGGCGGATGCAGCCGCAGTTGTTGCAGTGTGTGCGCTGCTGGGTGGGGCAACTTGCACCCGCGCGGGTGGCAGCCCCCATTCAGCCAGGGCTTGCAGGCAGCGTTGGCGGTGCGCTTCGCCCACGGCCGGGGCCAGCAGCACGGCGGGCTGGCCCGCAGCGGGTGGCAGGCGCAGGCCAAAGGGCTGGTCTTGCTCGCTGGCGGCTTGCACCCAGGCGCACAGGCGGCTCAGCGCGGCTTCGCTGCCGCGCTGTGGCTCGGCCGCGTCAAAGTCCAGCCACAAATCGGGGCTGCTGGGGCGGCGGCTTTCGCGGCTGAACAGTTCGCCGGTTTGCGCCACTTTTTTCCAGAGGATGTGGCGCGGCGAATCGCCGCGCTGGTAGGGGCGAATGTCTTCGGGCAATTCGTCGGATGCGCCCGCGTGCAGGCTGCTGGCGGGCGGCGGGGCTTCTTGCGGCGGCTGGCCGCCGTGGGCGGGCAGGGCGGGGGCCGGTGTTTCGGGCGTGGGGTAGAGCAGCACTTGCGCATCGGGCCGCCACACGCTCCACACGCGGAACACGCCCAGGGGAAAGCGCGTTTCCAAATGAATCAGCGGCAAATCGTGCCAGCCGCGTTGCGCCTGCTGCCAGGCCAGTTGCACGCTGTGGGTGGATTGGGGCGCGCAGTCAAGCCAGCTCATCTCGTCCAAGGTGTTGGCGGCTTCTGGCCGAGCCGCCTCTTGCAAGCGCAGCCCCAGGCCGAAGCGCCTGCGCTTGGCGGGGTTGTGCAAGTGCACGTCCAGCAGCACGGGGCGGCCCGCGTATTGCGGTGCAGGCGGACGGATGTGGGCTTGCAGGCCGCGCAGGGTGTTGTGCGTCATCGGCACGCTGATGACGGCGCAACCCGTAATCAAGAAGGTGAGCAGATAGCCCAGATTGAGTTGGTAGTTGATGGAGGCGATCAGCAGCGCGAGCAGGGTGGCCAGCAGCAGCCAGCCCGCGCCTGTGGGCAGGATGTAGAGGTTGCGCTGTTGCAGCACGGTGCTGTCGCGCCGGGGCAGGCGCGCCCAGAACCATTGCTGCAAGCGCGCGCGCCAGCCGGGCTTGCGCGGTTTTGCGGGGCGAGGGGCTTTGCGGAATGCGCGCCGCAACCAGCTTGTGCTGGCCGCTGTTGCATCCGCCGCCGCGCTGCTTGTGGCGTTGGCGGGAGTGGCAGGGTTAGCGGGGGAAGGCTTGGGGCTAGGCATGGCAGCGGCTGATGCGGGTGAAGTCAGATGGCATCAAAAAGCATCAGAGCGCATCAGAAAAGGCATCACGCCAGCGGCACGGCAGCGATCATGGCGCGCACCTGCTCGATGGCACCACGCCCCGCGTGGCCAAGGGGCACCAGTCGGTGCGCGGCGGTTTGCGGCAGCACGGCTTGCACATCGTCTGGCGTGACGAAATGGCGCTGCGCCAGCAGGGCGTGCGCCTTGGCTGCCCGCAAAATGCCCAACCCGGCGCGCGGGCTTAAACCCTGCTCGAACCATTGCCCGTTGCGGGTGGCGGCCAGCAGGTCTTGCAGGTAATGGATGAGGGCATCTGCCGCATGGATGTTGTGCACCAAGGCTTGTAGTTGCAGCAAATCGGCGGGCTGCATCACGGGCTGCAGGCCTTGCAGCAAGTCACGCCGGGCGGTGCCCGCCAGCAGGCCGTATTCGGCCGCGCGATCGGGGTAGCCCAGGCTGATGCGCATCAAAAAGCGATCGAGCTGCGATTCAGGCAGGGGCTGGGTGCCGCGTTGTTCCAGCGGGTTTTGCGTGGCAATCACGAAAAAGGGGCGGGGCAGGGCGTAGGTTTTGCCTTCGGCACTGACCTGGCGCTCTTCCATCGCCTCAAGCAGGGCGCTTTGCGCTTTGGGGCTGGCGCGGTTGATCTCATCGGCCAGCAGCACTTGCGAAAACACCGGGCCGGGGTGAAAAACGAACTGTTCCTTGTTGCGCTCGTAAATCGAAACGCCAGTCAGGTCGCTGGGCATCAGGTCGGCCGTGAATTGCACGCGGGCAAATTGCAAGCCCATGCTGTGCGCCAGGGTGTGGGCCAGCGTGGTTTTGCCCACGCCGGGCACGTCTTCGATCAGCAAGTGGCCATTGGCCAGCAGGCAGATCACGGCGTTGGCCACGGCCTCTTCTTTGCCCAGAATGACTTGGTTGAGCTGTTGCAGCAGACGTTGCAACAGGTGGTTGGCCTGGTCGGCAGAAAGAGTGCTGATCGCTTGCTGGTTGGCAGCAGCTGGCGCAGCAGAATGTGTGTTTTGTAAAGATGTGTTGGGCTGCATGGCCTCATTATGAAGACATAATCAAAACGAAGTGGCCTGCATGGCCGTTTCGACGGTGGTTTTTTGCGCCGCTTGAGCGAATGGCGGCTTGTCCATCCCCGATATTCAAAAACGCGAACAAGAGTGCTGGAGGCCAATTCATGGGCATGACTGGTTACTACACCCACCCCGATTGCAAGCTGCACAAAATGGGTGATCACCACCCCGAATGCCCCGAGCGGCTGGATGCGATTGAAGACCGCCTGCTCATCACCGGCGTGGGCGATGCGCTGGAGCGCCGCGAGCCGCGCCCGGCCAACCTGGCCGAAATCAAGCTGGCGCATCGCCGCATGTACATCGCCGCCATGCGCGGCATGGGCGACTGGCTGGCCGAAGACGACATCGCTGCCGGCCAGCCGCAGCATTTCTCGCTCGACCCCGATACCTCGATGAACAGCCACACCTACCGTGCCGCGCTGCTGGCCGCAGGCGCCGTGGTGGAAGCGGTGGACGCCGTGCTGGCCGGCGAACTGGAAAACGCCTTTTGCGCCGTGCGCCCGCCCGGCCACCACGCCTGCGGCGACAAGGCCATGGGCTTTTGCTTTTTCAACAACGTGGGCATTGCCGCCAAATACGCCGTGGCGCGGCACGGCTTGCAGCGCGTGGCCATCATCGACTTTGACGTGCACCACGGCAACGGCACCGAAGACATCGTGGCCGGTGACGAGCGCATCCTGATGCTGAGCTTTTACCAGCACCCCTTCTACCCCGAAGGGCCGTTGCGCGAAGAGCCCAATCTGCTCAACATCCCTGTGCCGGCCTACACCAAGGGCGAGGGCATTCGCGAAATTGTCGAAAAGCAATGGATCCCGCGCATGGACGAATTCAAGCCCGAAATGATCTTCATCAGCGCAGGCTTTGACGCCCACCGCGAAGACGATATGGGGCAGATGGGCCTGGTGGAGGCCGATTACGAATGGATGACGCGCCGCATCAAGGAAGTGGCCGAGCGCCACAGCCAGGGCCGCATCGTCAGTTGCCTGGAAGGCGGCTACAACCTGAGCTCGCTCGCCCGCAGCGTGGAAGCGCACCTGCGCGCGCTGGCGGATGTGTGAGGTTTGGCCGCTTAGCATGGCTTCATGAGTTGAACTGAGTACAGTTGAATCCAAATGCAAAACAAAACGGGCTGCTCGCTGGAGCAGCCCGTTTTCTAAATTGGCGCTTAAGAGTTGAAAAACGCTGGGGTTGAAAAAACGCCTTGCCGCTTTCAATCCAGCAGCACGCAAGCCTGTTGTTGGCGCTGCACGATCTGGCCGATGGGGTAAACGGTTTCGCCGTGCGCGCGCAGGGTGGCGGCGGTGGCTTCTGCGTCTTTGGCTGCCACGATCACGACCATGCCGATGCCGTTGTTGAAGGTGCGGTTCATTTCCACATCGTCAATGCCGGCGGTGGCTTGCAGCCAGGAAAACAGCTCGCTTTGCGGCCAGCTGCCTTTTTGCAATTGGGCCGTGGCGTGTTCGGGCAGCACGCGCGGAATGTTTTCGAGCAGGCCGCCGCCCGTGATGTGAGCCAGGCCCTTGATCGGGTGCTGCGCCAATGCGGCCAGCACGGCGCGCACGTAGAGCCGCGTGGGGCGCATGATGGCTTCTTTGAAGGGCATGCCGTCCAGCGTGGCGGGCAGGCCGCCTTGGGCTTGTGCGCGTTCGATGCATTTGCGCACCAGCGAAAAACCGTTGCTGTGCACGCCGTGGCTGGCCAGGCCCAGCACCACATCGCCCGGTTGAATGTTCTGGCCGGTGAGGATGCGGCTTTTTTCCACCGCGCCCACTGCAAAGCCGGCCAAGTCATATTCGCCGGGTGGGTACATGCCGGGCATTTCGGCTGTTTCGCCGCCAATCAGAGCGCAGTCGCTTTCTTCGCAGCCTTTGGCAATGCCGCCAACCACGGCTGCGGCTGTGTCCACATCCAGCTTGCCGCAGGCGAAGTAGTCCAGAAAAAACAACGGCTCGGCCCCTTGCACCAGCACGTCGTTCACGCTCATGGCCACGAGGTCGATGCCCACGGTGTCGTGCATATTCCATTCAAAGGCCAGTTTGAGCTTGGTGCCCACGCCATCGGTGCCGCTCACCAGCACGGGCTCCTTGTACTTTTTAGGCACCTCAAACAGGGCGCCAAAGCCACCGATGCCGCCCAGCACGCCTTCGCGCAGGGTCTTTTTGGCCAGGGGCTTGATGCGATCGACCAGGGCGTCGCCTGCGTCGATGTCAACGCCAGCGTCTTTGTAGGAAATGGGTGTTTGCATGGGAACCAATCCAGCCCTGCAAAAAAGCGCCCATAGCAGGCACAGTGCAGGGTAAAAAAGCAGCGCAAAAAATGGTTGCACTGCCGGGGGAAATGTTGCGTAGACTACATGGCCTTGCCCGCTTTGGTTTGCCGCAAAAACACAGTTTGCAGCGGTGTGTGAGCGGGCGGCGGTATTGTAAAACTTTCTTTCAGGATGGGCCTGCCATGCAATTCACCAAATACCAAAGGCGCGCGGCTACTTGGACGCTGATTGCCATCGTGGCCGGACTGCTGGTGTGGCTGCTGGCGCCGGTGCTGATGCCGTTTGTGGTGGCCTGGGTGCTGGCTTATGTGCTGAACCCCCTGGTTGACCGTTTTGACGGGCTTTTCAAGGCGCGCGTGCCGCGTTGGTTGTCGGTGGGCGTGATCGAGGTGGTGGTGATCCTGATACTGGTTGGCATTGCCATGCTGATCGTGCCTTTGTTCATCAAGCAGGTGCCCGAGATGGCGCGGCAGCTGCCCGGGTTGTTTGAAAAAGCGCGTGCCTGGATGGAAAGCAAAGCGGCACGCTACGGCTTCAATATCACGCTGGATATCGGTACAGTGAGTGCATGGATTTCTGAATATTTCCAGACCGATAGTGCAGCTGACGCATCCAAAAAGAATATGTCGCACTCGCTGCTGTCTTCTCTGGTCATTGGCGGCAACGTGGCGCTGTCCATTTTGGGCAACCTCACGCTCATTCCGCTGGCCCTGTATTACCTGCTGCTGGACTGGAATCGCTTCAACCAGACCTTGTACAACCTGGTGCCACACCGCATGCGTGAAGCGGTGATCAGCTTTTTGCGCGAGTCCGACGAGGTGTTGGGCCAATATTTGCGCGGGCAATTGCTGGTGATGACCATCATGGCGCTGTTCTACAGCATCGGGCTGATGCTGTTCGGGCTGGATTTGGCCTGGCCCATTGGCATCTTCACCGGGCTGGCGCTGTTCATTCCCTACATCGGTTTTGCCGTAGGCATGGTCATGGCCGCGCTGGTGGGGGTGATGCAGCTGGGCTTTTCCAAAACGGCCATCATGGTGGCGGTGGTGTTTGGCATTGGGCAGTTTCTGGAAAGTTTTTTCCTCACTCCGCGTTTGGTGGGCGAGCGCATTGGCCTGCATCCGCTCATGGTGATTTTTGCCTTGCTCGCCTTTGGGCAATTGCTTGGCTTTGTGGGGGTATTGATCGCTTTGCCAACCAGTGCCGTTTTGCTGGTGGCCATTCGTCGCATGCGCCTGCAATACTTTGCAAGCAATTTGTACAAAGACAAAGGTTGATGGGCTTGCCGTTTATGGCGCTGACCTGTGCTTGCTGGGCCTGTGGGTGTGTCTTGCTGTTATTAGCCCCTACTGATCGATAGGGGGGCTACATACAATACGCGTTTGTTGAATATTGCGTGTGCCCATTACTTTTGGGATGGTGCATTTGCCGCATACAGCCGATGCCTCCGCCTTTCAGTTCTTTTTCGCGCACGGCTTGGTTTTGCACTGAAAGTGTGATCAGTTTCTTGCTCTGCGCTTCACTTCATCAGCCAATGGCCTTGCCCCATCATTTCGCGTCCAGATCATCTACAGGCCCTGATCCATCACCATGAAACAGCTCACGCTTGATTTGACTTGGGATGCTTCTTCCGGCCTGGATCGCTTCGTGGCAGGTGCCAACGGCATGGCCCTGGCCCATCTGCGGCAGGCGCTGGCTGCACCGGCTTTGCCGCAGGTGCCCACCTATTTGTGGGGTGGGCCGGGTTCGGGCAAAACGCATTTGCTGCAGGCCGTGCGCACGGCTTTACAGCAACGTGGCCTGCAAGCGGGCTGGCTGGATGCCACCGTGCCGTGCAGCGCAGATGCAGTGCCCGAATTCGATCCCCGTTGGCAAGCCATTGTGCTGGATGATGTGGACCGTTTCGATGCCGCGCAGCAGCACACGGCCTTCAACTGGTTTGTGCATGCCCAGGCGCCCGCCAATGGCGGTGGTCCGCTTTGGGTGCTGGCTGCCGGGCGTTTGCCCGTGGCGGACTTGACCGTGCGCGAAGACTTGCGCACCCGCCTGGGCTGGGGGCAGGTGCTGGCTTTGCAGTTGTTGTCAGACGCAGAAGTCAAACAAGCCCTGCAAGCTGCCGCCCGCCACCGCGGCCTGGATTTGGGAGAAGAGGTGGTGGATTACATGCAAAGGCGCTTTGCCCGCGACACCGGCAGCCTCATGGCCTTGCTGCACATGTTGGACGAATACGCCCTGCAAAACGGCCGTGCCATCACCATTCCGCTCATCCGGCAGATGCTGGATGAAACGCCGCAAGGCGTGCAAGCGTCAGCCGTGCAAGCGCCAGCCGTGCCGCACTGAAGCATGGCGCGTACCTGTTTGGAGTTTGCTCAACACATGAACAACCCGCCCACCCGCATCGCCCTGTTTGATCTGGATCACACGCTGCTGCCGATTGATTCGGACTTCACCTGGACGAGCTTCACCAACGCCGCAGGTTGGACGCGCCCCGAAGAGGTGCAGCAGCAAAACGAACGCTTTTATGCCGATTACCAGCAAGGCCGCTTGGACATGGGCGAATACATCCGCTTCGTTACGCAAGCCATACAGGGCCTGCCTGCGCAGCAGTTGGTCGAGGTGCAGCAGCGCTATGTGCGCGAATTCATCCAGCCGCACATCTTGCCGCCTGCGCTGGATTTGCTGCAACAGCACCGCCAGGCGGGCGATACCCTGGTGCTGACGACGGCCACCAACCGCTTCATTGCCGATGCGGTGGGTGCGCAGTTCGGTTTTGCTGCCAATCACATCTTGGCCACCGAATTGCAATACACGACAGAAGGCCGCATCACCGGCCAGATGCTGGGCCAGGCCAATCTGCGCGAGGGTAAGGTGCACAATCTGGCGCGTTGGCTGGCTGTGCGCGGCCAGCAGTGGGGCGATGTGCACATTACGTTTTATTCCGATTCGATCAACGACCTGCCCTTGCTTGAGCAAGCGCAGTTACCCGTGGCCACCAACCCCGACGCCCGCCTGCGTGCCATCGCACAAGAGCGTGGCTGGCGTATTCTTGACCTTTTTTCCACTCGCTGACACAGCATGATCAAGCGACTCATCAACAAACTGCTGGGCAAAACCGGCGCTGCCAAGGGCGCTGCGTTTGGCCAGCGCGTCGAAGTGCCCGCCTCGGTGCACCGGATCGATCCCG
The DNA here is from genome assembly GCA_030529305.1 of Allobrachymonas sp. Next base: position 12,598 of record JAUMXD010000003.1, on the reverse strand, counting down.
CCCTGGTGGACGAGCGCGCAGCCGAAGTGGTGCGCACCCTCAAAAAAGCCGGTTTCGAGGCCTACGTGGTGGGCGGCGCGGTGCGCGATTTGCTCGCGGGCCTCAAGCCCAAGGACTTTGACGTGGCCACCAACGCCACGCCCGAAGAAGTCAAGCGCCTGTTTCGCCGCGCCTTCATCATCGGGCGGCGCTTTCGCATCGTGCACGTGGTGTTTGGCCGCGGGCGCGAGCACGAGGTGATCGAAGTCTCCACCTTCCGCGCCTATCTGGACGCTTCGGCCGCCGAGCAAGTCAGCGGCAACGAAAAAACCAGCCGCCATGCGCTGGCAGGCGTGCAGCATGCGGTGGACGCTTCGGGCCGCGTGCTGCGCGACAACGTCTGGGGCCGGCAAGACGAAGACGCCGCGCGGCGCGACTTCACCATCAACGCCATGTATTACGACCCCGAAACCCAAATCGTGGTCGATTACCACAAGGGCATGGCTGATGCGCAAAAGCGCGTCATCCGCATGATTGGCGATGCCGCGCAACGCTACCGCGAAGACCCCGTGCGCCTCATGCGCGCGGTGCGCATTGCGGCCAAGCTGGCGGGCCTGGGCTTCAAGCTCGAAAAGGGCACGGCTGCGCCCTTGAAGCAAAGCCTGGCCTTGCTCGAAAACGTGCCGCAAAGCCGCATGTTCGACGAAATGCTCAAGCTGCTGCAAACCGGCCACGCACTGGCCAGCATTGCGCAACTGCGTCAACTGGGCTTGCAAAAGGGCATCTATCCGCTGCTCACGCTGGCGGTGCAGCGCGCTGAAGATCCTTTCGTGCTCGCCGCTTTCAAAGACACCGACCGCCGCGTGGCCGAAGGCAAGCCCGTGGCCGCCAGCTTTTTGCTGGCTTGCCTGCTGTGGCAAGACGTGCGTTTGGCCTGGCAGGCCGAGCAAAAGGCGGGCAAGCCATCCTTCGTGGCCTTGCAGCAGGCGATTGACGAAGTGTTTGACGCGCGCATTGGCGATGTGTCGGGGCGTGGCAAGCTCGGCGCGGACATGCGCGAAATCTGGATGATGCAGCCGCGCTTTGAAAAACGCACGGGCAACAGCCCCTACAGCCTGGCGGCGCAGCTGCGTTTTCGCGCGGGCTTTGACTTTTTGCGCCTGCGCGCAGCCGTGGGCGAGGTGGACGAAGCCTTGGCCGACTGGTGGCAAACCTTCAGCACTGCCAACGAGACTCTGCGCGAAGATTTGATCGCCCAGGTGCGCGAGCAGATGCGTGAACAGCAGCGCGAGCAACAACGCGCCCGCCAGCGCAAGCCGTCATCTCAGCGGGTAAGCGGGCAGGCAGATGTCGATGCTGCCATGGATGCGGCTGATGGAGCAGATGCTCCCGCACGCAAACCGCGCCGCCGCAGAAGATCGCCTGCCACAGCCCGTGCAGCCAAAGATGCAGGCGATAGCGCCGCATCGTGAGCGGATAAGGCTGGATGAGCGCAAACAATCTGCCAAACGCTGTTGCAACGCCCCTTGCGATGCCCGTTACGGCTTGGCTGGCATTGGGGGCCAATTTGGGTGATGCGCAGGCCAGTCTGCTGCAGGCCATGTCTGCGATGCAAGGCTGGCCGCACACGCGGCTGGTGCGGGCTTCGTCTTTGTATCGCACCGCACCGGTGGATGCCGATGGGCCCGACTACATCAACGCCGTGGTGGAGCTGCAAACCCACCTGCCGCCGCAGGCTCTGTTGCAGCAATGCCAGCAACAAGAGCAGGCCGCTGGCCGCCAAAGGCCCTACCGCAATGCGCCGCGCACGCTGGATATCGACATCCTGCTGTATGGCGAGCAGCATCTGCAAACGCCGGAGCTGACCATTCCCCACCCCCGCATGGGGCAGCGGGCCTTTGTGCTGCTGCCCTTGGCTGAGATTGCGCCGCACAAGGTCACGCCGCAGCAATTGCAGGCCGTGGCCGATCAACGCATTGAGCGAGTGCGCAGTGCCGAATCGGTTCTGGCAAGCGTGGCCCATGTGCTAAGCGTTGAGCTAGCACCAGATGCCGGCGCCGGCGCCTGAAGCTTTGCCGGATTGAGTTGTTTCCATGCCTGTTCACTCAAACGCCGCTCGCCCCAACGCTGTGCTGACGGCAGCGTTTTTTTTACCGCTGGCACTGATCCCTTGGCTCAATCCTTTCGCGGGTGGTGCGATGACGCCTGCCATTCCGTTGCTGGTGGGCTGGTCGTGCACGGCCTTGCTGTTTTCGGGTTTGCCGGCACGGCGCTTGTCGCTTATGGCAGGCATGACTTTTGCCGCCTTGGTAGCTGCTGCGCTGGCGGGTTTGCTGTTGGGGCGACCCTGGCAATTACTGGCGCTGGGCTTGTTGATGATTGGCGCGGCGGCTGCGGTGGGCGCACGGCTGGTGCAAGACTTTGCAGATACTAAATCTGTGCGTGGTGTGGGCCGCGCAGCAGATGCACGGCCTGTTGCACAAGCAGGCGTTGAATTGATCGCTTGGGGCTGGCTGCTGGCCGGTCTGCTCAATGCCTTGATTGGCTTGTTGCAATACCGCCAGCACACGGCCTGGCTGGGGCAGTGGGTGAACCATGCGCCCGTCGGGCAGGTTTACGGCAATTTGCGCCAGCGCAATCAGCTGGCTACGCTCTTGTGCATGGCACTGTGGGCGCTGTGGTATCTGTGGCAGCAAGGGGGCTTGAGCCGTACCATGCAATGGCTGGCCGGGCGTGTGCCGCAGTGGCTGGGCACTTTGCTCGCTTGGTTGCTGATGCTGCCTTTGGCGGGCGTGCTGGCGCTGACCCTGTCGCGCACGGGGCTGGTGCAGCTGGGGCTGAGCGTGGCCTTGCTGGCGTTTTGGGCTTGGCGAAAGCCACGCGCCGATCAGAAGCTCGTTTCGCGTTGGCAGGGCATGGTGTGGCTTGCGGGTGTGCTGGTGGTGTATCTGGCCGTGACGTACGTGTTGCCGCATCTGTATGGCGGGGTGGACATGCTGGCCCGGCTGGAAGGCACAGACAGCCGCGCCTGCATCAGCCGCAAAGTGCTGTGGGGCAATGTGCTGCAACTCATTCATCAAAAGCCCTGGTGGGGTTGGGGCTGGGGCGAGCTGGACTACGCCCACTACCACGCCAACTACCAGGGCCTGCGTTTTTGCAGCTTGCTGGACCATGCCCACAACCTGCCTTTGCACTTGGCCGTGGAATTGGGTGTACCAGCGGCTGTGTTGATTTGTGGCTTGGCCGCATGGTGGGTGCTGCGCCAGCGGCCCTGGGCCGAAACGAACCCCGCACGCCAATTAGTGTGGGGCGTGTTGGCGTTGATCGGCTTGCACAGCCTGCTGGAATACCCGCTGTGGTACGCGCATTTTCAGCAAGCCTTTGGTTTGGCATTGGGTGTTCTGTGGGCCACACAGCCTGTAGCCGTGGCAGCGGGCGGCGCAGTAACAGCCGTCCGTCCGCATGCCGTGCCTATACATGCGGCTAAACGTTGGCAAGGCGTGTTGGCGCTGGGGCTGCTGGCAGGCATGGCCTATGCCGGTTTCGACTTCGTGCGGGTGACGCAGCTTTACATGGCGGCTGATGATCGCGTGTGGCCGTTTCGCCAGAACACCCGCCAGCAGGCTGAACGCAGTGTGCTGTACCGCAATGCCGTGCAGTTTGCGACCGTGAGCACCGATCCCGTCACGCCAGAAAAAGCCGAGCATCAACTGACCCAAGCACGCCGGCTCATGCATTACAGCCCCGAATCGCGCGTGGTCATTCGCATCATCGAGTGCTTGCAGGTGTTGGGCCGACAAGCCGAGGCGGATGCCGAAATCGCACACTTCCAGCAGGTGTACCCCAAGGAATATGCGCGCTGGCGCGACAGCAATCAGCCCTGATGCGGCTAGTTCTTTGTATGCAGAGCAGCGATCGCACGCTGCTTGGGCAGGCCGTGTGCTGCCAGTAACAAATGGTATTGAACAAAGGCTTAGCGCTTAGAATAAGCAGTTTTCTGTTGGCCAGCTTATCCCGATAGGGATGGGCTACATCCATACAGTTTGGGTGATGGTGGGTTAACAGCACATGCGCCTGGGTTTGTGACCAAGCGCCATCATGGATTCATCCATTTGAGTTTTTCTTTTCATTGATCGGGAGTTTCTCCGTGCTATTTTTCATCAGTAATGCTTACGCTCAAACCGCATCGGCCGGCGCCAAAGGCGGTGATTTCATGTCCACCCTCGTTCAGGTGGCGCCCATGTTGGTGGTGTTCATCGTGGGCTTCATTTTCATGGTGCGCCCGCAGCTGAAAAAGCAGAAAGAGCTGCGCAACCTGCTCGAAAACCTGTCTACCGGTGACGAAGTCATCACCGTGGGTGGCCTGATGGGCAAGGTCAGCCGCATCAAAGACGGAAATGTCGAACTTCAAATCGCCAAGGACGTGGAAATCTTGATCCAAAAAGTTGCCGTGACCCAGGTTCTGCCCAAAGGCACGATTCGTTTTTAAATTTGTTTGAGTTCCAGCTGCTTCAATCTCTTGAAACGGCCAGCAGAGGGCATGGATTGTCCCACCCGTTGAGAGTGATCAAGCTGATAACACGCGCGTACGGCTGATCCGATCGGTGCCGTACGCATTTCTTTTTTTATTTTTAAAAGTTCCACCATGAATCGATATCCGCTCTGGAAATACATCACCATGTTCGTGGTCGTGTTGCTTGCGGCGATTTATGCCTTGCCCAATTACTTTGGCGAAGCACCGGCCGTGCAGATTTCGCCCAGCCGGGCCACGGCAGCGATTGACGAAGCGCTCAAGCAGCGTGCGCTCACGGCGCTGGCTGCCGCGCAATTGCAGCCGACGCTGGTGGAGCAGCAGGGCAATTCGCTCGTTTTGAGCTTTGATGGAACCGACACCCAGATCAAGGCGCGCGACGTGGTGGATACTGCCGTCAACCCCCAGGCGGATGAGCCCGATTACTCGGTGGCGCTCAACCTCGTGTCGCGTTCGCCGCAGTGGCTGCGCGCCTTGCGCGCTTCGCCCATGTTCCTGGGGCTGGATTTGCGCGGCGGCGTGCATTTCACCTTGCAGGTCGATACCCAGGAGGCGCTGAGCAAGCGGCTGGACGCGCTGGCGCTGGATGCGCGCAACCAGTTGGCGCAGAAAAACATCGCCGTGGCCGACGTCAAGCGCACGGAAAACGGCTTCGTGATGGCGTTTGCCGATGAAGTCACGCTCGACACTGCGCAGCCCGTTTTGCAAGACGGCACGCCCGAGCTGCAGTGGATGCGCGGCGGCGAGCAGACCACGGCCAAGCATTCGCTCACGGCCACCTTCAGCCCGGCTGAGGCCACGCGCTTTCAGGAAGCGGCCGTCAAGCAAAACATTCTCACGCTGAACAACCGCATCAACGAGCTGGGCGTGGCTGAGCCCGTGATCCAGCAGCAGGGCAGCGACCGTGTGGTGGTGCAACTGCCAGGCGTGCAGGATACGGCCAAGGCCAAAGAAATTCTGGGCCGCACGGCCACGCTCGAAATCCGCTTGGTGGACGAAAGCCCGCAGGCGCATCAGGCCGAGCAAGACCGCAATCTGGGCAAGCCCGAAAGCGAGCAGGCGGCCGTGCCTTTTGGCTCGGAAGTGTTCTTTGCTCGCGCCGATGCGCACGGCCAGCGCCCCGTGTATATCTTGAAGAAAGAAGTGCTGCTCACCGGCAACAACCTCACCAATGCCAACACGGGCTTCGATCATCAAACGCATGCGCCCACGGTGAATCTGGAGCTCGACAGCAGCGGCGCGCGCGATTTCCAAACCATCACGCGCGAAAACAGGGGGCGGCGCCTGGCCATTCTGTTGTTTGAAAAAGGCAAGGGCGAGGTGGTCACGGCTCCCGTCATCAACGACGAAATCCCAGGCGGGCGCGTGCAAATCACCGGCAGCCGCAGCACGCAAGAAGCGGCCGACACGGCCCTGCTGCTGCGCTCGGGCTCGCTCGCCGCGCCGATGGACATTGTGGAAGAGCGCACCATCGGCCCCGGGCTAGGCGCTGCCAATATCGACAAGGGCTTCAAGAGCGTGGTCTATGGTTTTGTGGCCGTAGTGCTCTTCATGTGCGTTTACTACATGCTGTTTGGCGTGATCTCGTCAATCGCCTTGGGCGTGAATTTGCTGATGCTGGTGGCCGTGCTGTCGATGCTGCAAGCCACGCTCACCCTGCCGGGCATTGCCGCCATGGCGCTGACGCTGGGCATGGCGATCGATGCCAACGTGCTCATCAACGAGCGCATCCGCGAAGAGCTGCGCGCAGGCGTTTCGCCGCAGGCGGCCATCCATTCGGGCTACGAGCATGCCTGGGCCACGATTCTGGACTCCAACCTCACCTCGCTCATCGCGGGCATTGCCTTGCTGGCCTTTGGCTCCGGCCCGGTGCGCGGTTTTGCCGTGGTGCATTGCCTGGGCATTCTCACTTCGATGTTCTCGGCCGTGTTCTTCTCGCGCGGCCTGGTCAATCTGTGGTACGGCCGACGCAAAGTCAAGGAGCTTTCCATCGGTTCGGTGTGGCGCCCCGAAAAAGAGGCCAAGCTGCCCCATCACGCCAACACCAACGCCAGCAGCAAGGACTAAGTCATGGAATTCTTCAAAATCCGCAAGACCATTCCCTTCATGCGCCATGCGCGCGTGTTCAACATCATTTCCGCCATCATGTTCGCGCTGGCCGTGTTCTTTCTGGCCACGCGCGGCTTGCACTTTTCGGTCGAGTTCACGGGCGGCACGCTCATGGAGCTGAAATATGCCCAACCGGCCCAGCTGGACGGGGTGCGCAGCGCCATCGAAAAAATGGGCTACAAGGATGTGGTGGTGCAGAACTACGGCTCCTCGCAAGAGGTGCTGATCCGCCTGCCGCTGCAAGAGGGCGTCAGCTCGGTGCAGCAAAGCGCGCAGGTGATGCAGGCCCTCAAGGAGCAAGACGCGTCGGTGGCTTTGCAGCGGGTGGACTTCATCGGCCCGCAAGTGGGCAAGGAACTGTTCAGCAGCGGCGTGAAGGCGCTGCTGTGCGTGGTGCTGGGCATCATCATCTATCTGGCCGTGCGCTTCGAGTGGAAGTACGCCATCTCTGCCATCGTGGCCAACCTGCACGACGTGATCATCATCCTGGGCTTTTTCGCCTTTTTCCAGTGGGAGGTATCGCTTTCGGTGCTGGCAGCCGTGCTGGCAGTGCTGGGCTATTCGGTGAATGAGTCGGTGGTGGTGTTTGACCGCGTGCGCGAAGACTTCCGCCACTTCCGCAAGATGGAGACGGTGGAAATCGTCAACCACGCCATCACCAGCACCATCAGCCGCACGGCCATCACGCACGGCAGTACCTTGATCATGGTGCTGTCCATCCTGTTCTTTGGTGGCGAAACCCTGCATTACTTCGCCGTGGCCCTGACCATCGGCATCTTGTTCGGTGTGTATTCCTCGGTGTTCGTGGCCACGTCCATGGCGCTGTGGCTGGGCATCAAGCGCGAGGATTTGCTCAAGAAAGGCGGAGGCTCCGATAACAACAAGCATTTGGGTTCCAGCAAAAACGATCCCAACGCAGGGGCCGTGGTTTAAGTGCCGCGCTGGCCTTTTTGGGCTCGCATCGAAAAGGGGAACGGCTTTTGGGCCTGTTCCCCTTTTTAAATGATGTGAAGCGTGCCCTTCGCTGTATATCGCAGTGCAATTGGGTCAGGCTGGGAATGAATTGGCGCCAGCTTGTTTTCGTATTCGTCCTAACAGACTTGTGCCCAAGTAGGGGCGTGGGGTATCCACCAATGGCGCTGGCCTGCTAGGTCGTTGGATATTACGGGCTGAGCAACTCACTGTAAAAAGCTGCTTGCTCAAAAGAAAGCTGAAAGAAAAGATCGCAGACCAAGGAGTGTGGAGCGTGCAAACAGAGTGGTTGCAATGGCTGGTTGTGACGCTGGCTTCCGCAGGGGCGGGTTTTGTCGATGCCATTGTGGGCGGTGGCGGGTTGATTCTGGTACCGGCCTTGTTTAGCACATTCCCGGCCACCTTGCCTGCAACCCTTTTGGGCACCAACAAATCGGCGTCTGTTTGGGGAACGAGCTTTGCCACTTGGCAATTCAGCCGCCGCGTGCCCATTCGCTGGGCGGCCATGTTGCCTGCAGCGCTATGCGGCCTGGTCGGCTCATTCGTTGGAGCCTGGGCCGTGACCCTGGTGGCACCCACTTATCTGCGCAAAGCTTTGCCTTTCATTTTGCTGGCGATTCTGCTGTATACGCTGGTGAAGAAGGATTTGGGGCAGCAGCATCAACCGCGTTGCAGCGGACGGCACGAAACGCTGCTGGCCTGCGTCATCGGTGCAGGCATGGGCTTGTACGATGGCTTTTTCGGCCCGGGTACAGGCAGCTTTTTGGTATTTTTGTTTGTGCGGGTGCTGGGCTACGACTTTCTCAATGCCTCGGCAGGGGCCAAGCTCATCAATGTGTTCACCAATGTGGCGGCCATTGTATTATTTGCCAGCAAAGGGCATGTTTGGTGGCAGCTGGGCTTGAGCATGGCCGTGGCCAATGTGGCGGGCAGTGTGATGGGTTCGCGCCTGGCCTTGAAACATGGCACAGGCTTTGTGCGCGTCGCCTTTATCGGGGTGGTGAGCCTGCTGATTCTCAAAACCGGCTACGACGCTTTTGTGCGTTAAGGGCGGGTGGTGCAGCCATGCTTGTTTGAAGATGGCCGCCTACTACACCGCATCATTCACCCAAGCTGAAAACAGCTCACAGCCAAAGAAAAAGCCCTTGCCACCACGGCAAGGGCTTTTGCTCAATGCTGTGATCTGCCAATCTGGATGCGCAGATGGTTGCGTGTTGAACGGCCTGGTTGAGGCCAATGCCAGAGATGAAGGCTGCTGTTAATTATGTCTCTCATCCTTCAAGTACCATTGATCGTTCAATCACGCAACAAATCGTTCAGGCTGGTTTTAGCGCGGGTTTGGGCGTCCACGCGCTTGACGATCACGGCCGCATACAGGCTGTACTTGCCACCGTCTTTGGGCAGGCTGCCGCTGATGACGACGCTGCCCGCAGGCACGCGGCCGTAGCTGATCTGGCCGGTGGCACGGTCGTAAATCGGGGTGCTTTGGCCGATGTACACGCCCATGCTGATGACGGAGTTTTCTTCCACGATCACGCCTTCAACGATCTCGCTGCGCGCGCCGATGAAGCAGTTGTCTTCGATGATGGTGGGGCCGGCTTGCAGGGGTTCGAGCACGCCGCCCAGCCCCACGCCGCCGCTCAGGTGAACGTTTTTGCCCACCTGGGCGCAGCTGCCCACGGTGGCCCAGGTATCGACCATGGTGCCCTCATCCACATAGGCGCCGATGTTGACGTAGCTGGGCATGAGGATGGCGCCCCTGGCGATGAAGCTGCCGCGGCGCGCCACAGCGGGTGGCACCACGCGCACGCCCGTGGCTTGCAGTTCGGCTTCGCTCATGCCGCCGAATTTGGTGGGCACCTTGTCGAAAAAGCTGAGGTCGCCCGCTTGCATCAAGGCGTTGTCACGCAGGCGGAAAGACAGCAACACGGCCTTCTTGATCCATTGGTGCACTGTCCACTGGCCCACGCCTTCGCGTGTGGCTACGCGCAAGCGGCCAGCGTCCAGCTCGGCCAGCACGTGTTCAACCGCTTCGCTCACTTCTTTTGGGGCCACGGCAGCGGTGATGTTGGCGCGGTTTTCCCAAGCGTTGTCGATGATGGATTGCAATTGTTCGGTGTTCATGAAAGATGCTTTCCTTTGACGAAGAGAGTGATGAAAAGAAGACCCGTGTTTGACAAAAGCGGTTGGCGGTGATGCTTGGCAGGCTGATGGCAGCGATTGTGGTCATCAAGCTGCGCCACGGCAAGCCGTTGGCTGTGTGAAAAGAACAGCCAGATTTCTATCTGGCAGCGCGGCAAAGATACCGCATTTGCGGCATCCCTACGAGGTTTGCTGGCTTGCCAAGCACAGTAGGTAACGTGCTAGCGTGCGATAAGTACCGGCTGTGGGTACAACGGCTAAGCCTCAAGCGCCGTAAAGCATCAGGTCTTGGCCTGTTGGCTGTGCACAAAAGCGCGGATGCGCTCTGCGGCTTCCAGGCAATCAGCTGGTTCAGCGACCAAGGCCATGCGGATGCGGCCAGCGCCCGGATTGTGGCCTTGCGCTTCGCGCGCGAGAAAGCTGCCGGGCAGCACGGTCACATTGTATTGTTCGTACAAGGCGCGGGCGAAAGCCTTGTCTGACCCGCCGCAGAGCGTGCCTACGTGCGCCCACAGGTAAAAGCCCGCATCGGGCAGTTTTACGTCCAGCACTTCGGCCAGCAACGGCGTGATTTGCTCGAATTTGTCGCGGTACAGGCGGCGGTTGTCGATCACGTGCGCTTCGTCATTCCAGGCCGCTATGTTGGCGGCTTGTACCACGGGGCTCATGGCGCTGCCGTGGTAGGTGCGGTAGAGCAAGAACTGTTTGACCAGTGCTGCGTCACCTGCCACAAAGCCACTGCGCAGGCCCGGCACATTGCTACGTTTGGAAAGGCTGGTGAACATCAGCAGGTTTTTGAAGTCGCTGCGCCCCAGTTGCTGCGCGGCTTGCAGGCCGCCCAGCGGGGGCTCGTCGCGGAAATAGATCTCGCTGTAGCACTCGTCCGAAGCGATGATGAAGCCGTAGCGCTCAGACAGGGCAAAGAGCTTTTCCCATTCAGACAAAGGCATGACTGCGCCCGTGGGGTTGCCGGGCGAGCATACATAGATCAGCCGGGTGCGCCGCCAGATGGCTTCGGGCACGCTGTCCCAATCTACGGCGAAATTGCGTGCAGGCACGCTGGGCGCGAAATAGGGCGTGGCGCCTGCCAGCAAGGCCGCGCCTTCGTAGATTTGATAGAAGGGGTTGGGGCAAAGCACCACGGCATCGCTCTGCGTGGGGTTGAGCACGGCCTGGGCAAAGGCAAACAGCGCTTCGCGCGAGCCATTGGTGGGCAACACCTGCGTAGCTGCATCTACCGCAATGCCATAGCGGCGCTGCAACCAATCGGCACAGGCCTGGCGCAAGGCAGGTGTGCCAGCCGTGGCCGGGTAGCCCGCCAAGCCATCGGTGTGGGTGATGGCATGGCACAAAGCCTGCTGAATGAAGGGCGGCGTAGCGTGGCGTGGCTCGCCAATGCCTAGACTGATGGCTCTGTAGGCCGGGTTGGGCGTAACGCCCGCAAACAGCTGGCGCAGGCGCTCAAACGGATAGGGTTGCAGCAGGTCAAGGCGCGGATTCATGGGGCGTGGCGAGAGCAGCTGGCAGCATGCGCAGCTTCAAGGGGCGAAAGAAGCGGGCATTGTAAAAGCGCCCGCATGCCTTGGCGGTGCAGAGTTTGCTTGATTGGGGGGCGGGGTTTTGATGCGGCGTTTGAGGCAGCGCTTGGCGATGCAATCAGCCGCCTTGGCCAATCCTGCCAAGGCGTTGTGGCAGACCCCGCCCGCAATCAGACAAGGTCAGACAGCAGGCGGTGTGTGGCCAGTCTGAGTGGCGCGGACGCTGGGGTTGCCATGGCGTTCGATGCGGTCTTCCAGCTCGCCCATGTAGGCGGCCAAGGTGTTGCCGCTGTTTTCGATGGCGATGCGCAGCTCGCGTTGTACGGACAGCAATTGCTCTTGCACGAGTTGCTGCGATTGGTTGGCGCGGGCTTGAGCATCGTTTTCGATGCGCTCAATCAAGGCGCGCAAATCGGTGAAGCGGCTGCTTTCGGCTTTGTCGGCCAGCTCGCGCTGGTTTTTCATCTCTTTGGCGTGGGCCCGTGTTTCGAGCAGAAACGTAGTTTGCACGGCCAAGGCATAAGCACCAAAGACCAGGATGGACAGCAGCAGCAAGCCCAGCATGACCAAGCCCAGCGGCCCTTGCGCCTGGGTAAAGCCCAGGTTCAAAGTGGTTTGCTGTGAAAGCTCGTTCCAGTTCAGCGCCACAAAGGTGGCAACCAGCGCACAAAAAATCAGGGTCAGCAGGGTACGGATACGCATGAGGTTCTCCTCTTTGGGCAATGGCGATTGGGGATGGATGGTGGACGAGCGCTTGTAAACGCTGGCCCCCATGCCGATTCGCCGAATCAGCGGGCCTGGATATTATGGGTAAAACCCTTTGCACCCGGTGGGCGAGGGTGTAACCAGGTTCAAACTGGCTTAAGCATCTAATTTGCAACGCAGCAGACCACCGCTCGCTTCCGTTTCCAAGTGCCAGCGAAGAGATCTTGGACAGGCTCTAAAAAATAAGCCTCCAAACCATACAATTTTTCTGACAATCTCTTATAGTTCTCCCACCAATACTCACTGTACTCGCCTATCCCTTTTGCCAACCCATTACGCGCATTGGCTCCTAATGATGGGTAGCTTCTCCCTGAAATGACAGTAAAACTAATCCAAGGGTTGTCTGGGTTCAGGTTGTATGAGCGGTATTCTTTTCGAAGCTGATCATTTTCCAAACCAACCATATCAGGAAAACGTGCTTCGATTCCAAAACTGCGCAACTTCGAGTCAAACGTTCGCTCAGGCGCTGGGCCTTTGCGCTTTTCTCCCCAGCTTGGATCGTCGTCATACTCCACATATTCGGCATAGTGCCTGGGAATACGCACTTTCAATCCACCCAAAT
>JAUMXD010000096.1 GCA_030529305.1 Allobrachymonas sp. | reverse complement strand
CGTTCAACAGTGTGCGCGGCAAGGGGCTGAGTTGAAACACCAGCGCGCCTGCCTTATGGCCCAGCCCTTGCAGGGCGGGTTCGATGAATTCGCGCACGGTCAGTTCCGTATTCAAAAAAGCAGGATTGGGTGCCATGCCGCGCCCGTCTTCAGCGCGCACCAGGGCATCGCACACCAGGCTCGGGCCTTTGACGACGAAGCGAAAGTCATCGGGCACTTGCGCGGCGTAGTGCGCGTATTGCTGGGCGCTCAAGGGGCGGTAAAAGGCGCGATCCAGGCTGACGCTGCGCAGCAGCGGGTGGGCGGCGTAGGCGGCCAGCCCCGCTTTGGAAAGGGTGCTTTCGGCATGGTCGCCATCCCACACCAGCCCGGCCCAGCCGGGAAAGTGCCACGACGAGGTGCCCATGCGCAGCCGGGGCGGCAGGCGTGCAGCCAGTTCCAGCAATGCTGCATCGGGCGGGGCAGGCAACACAGTGGCACCGCGCTGTGTGCGCGTTGCCTTTGGTGCAGGTGCGTGTGGCGGTTGGGTAATAGGAGTGGGGACTGATGGCGAGCCTTGAGCTAAACGGTTGGTTGTATCTGCCGCGTTTGTTGAGCGATGGGCCGCGTTATTGCTTGGGGTAGATGGCGTGCCGGCGCTGTTGGGGTCGTCAAACAAAGAGGTTTGAGCAGGGGGCTGAACTGGGGGCGGAGTGGGCATGTGTTGGGTGAGGCAGGGCGGGCCTTGCGGCGTGGGGCTAGGGCAGCCGATGGATGCGGCTGATGATAGCTGTGTGCAGTGTGGCTGCGGTGCGGCTGCGGGTGGTGGTGTGGAGCCCGCGTCTGATGTGCGATGGCGTGCAGCAAGCAGCTCTTTTACGGATTGCGCCTAAATCGCACTTAGCCATTTAGGCCAAGGCTGAGGGCGAGGCCACGTTTTCTTTCGGTATGCTGTGCGGTTTTCGATTTTCGTCAAAGCCTGCGGGCGCTTTCAAAAGGTGGCGCAATAGAGGAGCAGCAGGGCAGTGGTGGAACAGGGCTGAATGGCTAGGGCCATGAGCGAAACGCAGCGCCGTTCAGCCATTGTTTGCAAGGGCTGTTGGCAAAACGCTTGACCAGTCATTGCCGGTACTTTTCATGCGCCCTATAAACAAAGCTGAAGCAAAGATGGCGGGCAGGTTCCGAGCGCTTGGCGCAGCCAAGCCAAAAGATTGAGCATTGGGAGATGGGTGTGCGTGTATTTCGTTTGATCGGGGTGTGGCTACTGGCCGTGGGCGTGGCCCATGCTGCCATTGAGGTACCGCTTGAGCAGGGGGCAGCGATTGAGGCAGCCCGCAGCGCGCTTGAAAGTTCGGGGCTGAGCGATGCACAGCGCAAGGCCGCCAAGGAGCAGTTGGAAGCAGCCCAGGCGCTGGAAAAAGAAGCCGCCCCCTTGGCCGAAAAGCTGACCGATCTGCGCAGCCAGGCGCAAACGCCGCTGCCCGAAATGCCCGCAGCCCTGAGCCCGGCCGAGCAGCAAAAACAATTGGCGCAGTGGGTGGGCCGCTTGCCGCCGCATTTGGGGGCTGATGCGCTGGAGCACCTGCTGAGCGAAGAGCGCAACGCCAGCGCGGCGCTCAAGGCGCGCATTGAGTCCGTGACCAGCGAGCTGACCGATCTCATCTCGCGCCCCAGCCAAATGCCCACGCAGCTGGATGCTTTGCGCCGCCGGGCTGACGCCAGCGCGGGCGACCCGCCCACGCAAGCCGATGAACCTGCTGCTTTGCTGGCGGCCCGCAGGGTGCAGCGCCAGGCCGAACACCGCCGCGCCCTGCTGGAGCTGGCCGTGTACGAAGCCGAGCAAGACACGGCCGGGCAACGCCAGCGCCAGCTGGAGGTGCAGCTGCAAACCTTGCAGCAAGACCAGGCCCAGCGCACGCCGCGCGTGGAGTGGCTGACCCAGCGCATTGCGCAAGAAAGCCAGCAGCGCGTGCAACAGCAGGCGCGGCAGTTGGCGGCACAGGCCCAGTCAGTGGCAGCGGCTGGTGCGCCTGCGGATGTGGCCGAGTTGGCACGCCACAACGCCAGCCTGGCGCAGCAATTGCAGGAAGGCACCGAGCAATTGGCGCAAGAGCGACGCACCCTGGCGACTTACGAGCGCCAGCGTGCGCAGATTGCCGCCGTGCTGCGCGATACCCAGGCGCGCCTGCGTTTGGGCGGCAGCGGCACCGCCGTTGGCCCTTGGTTGTGGCAGCAGCGGCAGAGCATGCCCTCGCTGCTGGAGCTGCGCATTCAGCGCGAAGATGCGCAAAAACAGCTGGCGGAATTGCGCTTGCGCCTGTACAGCAGCGCGGAAGAGCGCTACGCCCTTACGCGCAGCCGCTTGCAGGCGGTGGCGGCCAGTGCGCCAGATGCCGCGGCCGAGTTGGCTGCAGGGGCTTCTGCGGCGTCGGCTGCGTCTGCATCATCCGCTACGGCTTCGGCATCTGCAGCATCTGTGGGCGCTTCGGGTATGGGGGCAGCGTTGGATCAGACGCCTGACTCTGTTGCGGGCGAGGCCGAGCGCCTCAAGCCTTTGCAAGCCACGCAGGCCGATTTGATCGACCAGCTGGAGCCTTTGCTGCGCCGCCGCATCACCGTGCTGGAGCAAACGGACGAAGTCTTGCAAACCCTGCTCACACAAGGCGATGAATTGCGCCTGTTGCTCGACCAGCATCTGTTGTGGATGCCCAGCCACCAACCCCTGAGCCTGAAGTGGCTGCGCGATTGGCGCATGCAGGCCGGTGAGTTGGCCTCGCTGCCCGCCACGCTGTGGGATGCAGCGCGTGCCTTGCTGCTGCACATCAAGGCCGAGCCGTTTGCTTACCTGGTGCAAGGCGTTTTGTTGCTGGCCTTGTTGGGCCTGCGCATGCGCGCCCCGCAACGGCTGCAAACCATTGCCCAACGCATGCGCGATGTGACGCAAGACAGCTTCATCTACACCTTGCAGGCACTGGGCTGGAGCTTGCTGATCGCCTTGCCCAGCGCCGTGGTGGCTTGGGGCCTGGGCTGGGCTTGGCAGGCCATTGGCGCGCGCCAGGCCGGGCAGATCGAGGAGCTGGGTCGTGCCGTTGAACAACTGGGCGTGCCCTTGCTGTTTACCGGCTTGCTGGGCGCTGTGGTGCGGCCCGATGGCCTAGGGCCGGTGCACCTGGGCTGGTCGCCCGCCGTGCTGCGTGCTTTGGGCCGCGTGCGGATGATTGCCATCACGCTTGTTTTGCCAGCGGTGTTCTTCATGTCTTTGCTGGCCTTGCTGCCCCATATCGAAATCGCCATCGGAACGATCGGGCGCTTGATCATGATGCTCATGGCCCTGGGGCTGGCCGTGTTGTCGCGCCCCCTGTTGCGCCGCCTGCCGCAGTGGGCGCCCGGCGCCAACCCCATGTGGACGCGGGTGCTGGGCTGGCTGCTGCTCAGCGCCTTTGTGGGCGCGGCGCTGATGGTGGCCGCCGGCTACATCATGACCGGCATCATCGTGCTGAATGCCCTGCTGGATAGCACGACGGTGACGCTGTTCGTGATCGTGATCGATGACTTGCTGCACCGCTGGCTGCTGCTGGGCGAGCGCCGCCTGGCGCTCAAGCGCTTGCGCGAAGAGCAAAACGGCGCAGGCGGCGATGGCAGCACCGTGGTGGACCTGGAGGCAGGCGAAGTGCCGCCTGATGCCGAGCGTGAAATGGCCCTGGTGACTGTGAGCGAACAATCGCACCGCCTGCTGCGCCTGTTGCGCATGGTGCTGTGGGGGCTGGGCCTGCTCTGGGCCTGGTCAGACGTGTTGCCCGCCTTGCTGCGCCTGAACGAAGTGCAGCTGTGGCACACCACCGCAACGGGGGCTGGCGGCAAGCCAGAATCCATCCCCGTGACGTTGATGAACGTGCTGATGGGCGGGGTGATTTTGCTGCTCACCTTCAGTTTGGTGCGCAACCTGCCGGGTTTGCTGGCGCTGGTTTTTGGTGTGTCGCGCCGCATCAGCTCGGCCATGCGCTATACCATCACCATGCTGGTGCGCTATGCCATCACGATCGTGGGGGCGCTGCTGGCCTTCAGTCTGTTTGGGCTGCGCTGGAGCCAGTTGCAGTGGATGGCTGCAGCGCTGACCGTGGGCCTGGGCTTTGGCCTGCAAGAGATTTTTGCCAACTTCGTATCGGGCCTTATCCTGTTGGTGGAGCGGCCTTTCCGCGTGGGTGACACCATCACCATCGGCAGCCTCACAGGCAACGTCACGCGCATTCGCACCCGCGCCACCACTGTGCTGGATTACGACAACAAGGAAATCGTCATTCCCAACAAAACGTTTATCACCGGCCAGGTCACCAACTGGACGTTGAGCGACAACGTCACGCGCCAAACCTTGAACGTGGGCGTGGCCTATGGCAGCGATCCTGAGCAAGTGCGCCGCCTGCTGCTGCGCGCGGCCAACGAGCACCCCCATGTGCTTAAAGACCCTGCGCCCAATGCCTGGTTCATGGAACTGGGCAACAGCACGCTGGACTTTGAGCTGCGCGTGTACGTGGCCACCATTGGCGACCGTGTGCTGGTGCGCAACGACCTGAACCAGCGCATCACCCAATTGCTGGACGAGGCAGGCATTGAAATTTCCTTCCCGCAAATGGATGTGCATGTGCGCGATCTGCCAGCGGGCTGGTCGCAACAAATTACTGAGCCGCCACGCGATGGGGTTGAGCCAGTGGCAGGAAAGGCCGCAGGCAAAACGGCGGGGTGATGGCCGTTGTGCTGTCGTTATGCCTTGCAAATTGAGCGGGAGCAAATGATGCGTTTTTTAGGATTGATTGGATTGGTGCTGGCTTTGGTCATTGTGGGGCTGTTGGCTAAAAAACAGCTCAGCGCAGTGCGCACGGTGACGCCAGCCGTGTCAGCTTCCGCCCCGGGCGATGGGGTATCTGCTGCAAAAACGGCACGCGAACAAAGCCAGCAAATCCAACGGCAGTATCAACAAGCGCTGGATGCCGCTTTGCAACAGCAACAGCGAAAGTTGCCGGATGATGCGCAGTAAGCCTGCGTGTGTGGCGGCTGTTGCGTAGGGAGTGGATACGTCAGGAACGTGACGAATCAGCGACAAAAACAGCGCGCCTTGCCGCCTTATTGCGTGTTGGGGCTTGATGGCTGAAACGTATCCGCTATAATCCCGCGAATTGTCGAAGCGGCTGTGCGTGTACAGCCCTTCTTTTTTTGATCGTAGCAATTGAGTAGAGGAGCGGGCCATGGCCGTTCAGCAAAACAAGAAATCGCCTTCCAAACG
>JAUMXD010000095.1 GCA_030529305.1 Allobrachymonas sp. | reverse complement strand
GCTGGGCGCGTATCAGAGGCAGGGGCAGTCATGCACGAAATTGTAGCGAGGCGGGTGTTTGGCGGCTTGCACAATCGTGTGCGTGCGTAGGTGAGGCAAAGGCGGATTAGCGAGTTTGGCGCAGCGTGGTCGGGGGATGTAGCGCCGTGAATCGATGGCTGGGAAGTGGGTGCTAACGCTGGGTGTTGTTGATAGGCTTTGGGCAACTTCGTGGAAGATGCCTGGATTGCGGTGAAGTGGGTGAAGCGCAATCTCTATATATGTGCATTGAAAGAGCTGAACGGTTGACGATTCGCCATGATCGAAACGTGGCAGCGGTGGTCAGTGCTTGCTTGCGTTGACGAGCGCATCGATTCAAACATGGCTGCCCAGCACGGGTGTGCCGGGCGTGTGGCACGCTGCAGTCGCTTTCGCTTCAGCCCACCTTGGCTGGGCGCTCGCCAAAAATGGCCGTGCCAACGCGTACCAAGGTGCTGCCCGCGCGAATGGCGGTTTCCAGGTCGTGGCTCATGCCCATTGAGAGGGTGTCCCACTGCGGGAGCTGCAGGGCATGGCCCAGTTCGTCGAATAGGGCGCGGGTGCGCTGGTGTACGGCCAGGGTGCGTGCTTCGTCGGCGTAGGGTTCGGGAATGCTCATCAGCCCACGCAGTTGCAAGCCGGGTAAATCGGCCACGGTTTGGGCCAAAGTCAGTGCTTGCTCGGGCGGCACGCCCGATTTGTTAGCCCCGCCATCCATATTGACTTGCAGGCAGACTTGCAGCGGTGGCAAGTCGGCTGCGCGCTGGCGGCTCAGGCGCTGGGCGATTTCGAGCCGGTCCAGGCTGTGCAGCCAATCGAAATGGGCGGCTACCAAAGCAGTTTTGCGGCTTTGCACGGGGCCAATGCAGTGCCATTCGATGCCGTGCAGCCCCTGTTCGCGCAGGGCGGTGATTTTGGCCACGGCCTCTTGCACGTAGTTTTCGCCAAAGGCGGTTTGGCCTGCGGCAAAGGCGGCGGCCACCGCCTCAGGCCCCTGGGTTTTGGAAACGGCCAGCAAGCGCACGCTGCCTGCAGGGCGCCGGGCCTGCTCCAGTGCGTGGGCGATGCGCTGTTGCACTTGTGCCAGTGCGAGGGCGATTTTGTGTGAAATTGCTGGCGATATTGGCATTTTGGCAACACAATAGTTCACAGCATTGTTACGATTGCAACATAATCAATCAACCGTTTGCAGGCAGAGGCAAGGGCAGGCTTGTTTCTTGGGTGTGCCCATCTCATTCTGTTTGCAGGCCCGGCAGCCAGGCTGCTCTCACCAACAGGAACACGCTCGTGGATATTACCCAACTGCTGGCATTCAGCGTCAAGAACAAAGCTTCGGACTTGCACCTTTCGGCCGGCCTGCCGCCCATGCTGCGGGTGCACGGCGACGTGAAGCGCATCAACCTGCCCGTGATGGAGCACAAGGAAGTGCACGCCATGGTGTACGACATCATGAGCGATTCGCAGCGCAAGCAGTACGAAGAAAACTTCGAGTGCGACTTCTCGTTTGAAGTCAACGGTCTGGCCCGCTTCCGAGTCAACGCCTTCAACCAGAAGCGCGGGGCGGCCGCTGTGTTTCGTACCATTCCGAGCAAGGTGCTGACGCTGGAGCAATTGAACGCGCCCAAGATTTTTGCCGATCTGGCACTCAAGCCGCGCGGGCTGGTGCTGGTGACGGGCCCCACGGGTTCGGGCAAGTCCACCACGCTGGCGGCCATGATCAACCACCTGAACGAGACCGAGTTCGGCCACATCCTCACGGTGGAAGACCCGATCGAATTCGTGCACGACTCCAAAAAATGCCTGATCAACCAGCGGGAAGTGGGGCCGATGACGCACAGCTTCTCCAACGCGTTGCGTTCGGCCCTGCGTGAAGACCCCGACGCCATTCTGGTGGGCGAGATGCGTGACCTGGAAACCATCCGCCTGGCCATGACGGCGGCCGAAACCGGCCACTTGGTGTTTGGCACCTTGCACACCAGCAGCGCGGCCAAAACGGTGGACCGTATCATCGACGTCTTTCCGGCCGAAGAAAAGGAAATGGTGCGCGCGATGCTGTCCGAATCGCTGGTGGCCGTGATCTCGCAAACGCTGTGCAAAACCAAAGACGGCCAGGGCCGCGTGGCCGCGCACGAAATCATGCTGGGCACGCCCGCCATCCGCAACCTCATCCGCGAGGCCAAGGTGGCGCAGATGTACTCCACCATCCAGACCAGCAACAATGTGGGCATGCAAACGCTGGACCAGAACCTCACGGAACTGGTCAAGCGCAACATGATTTCGGTGGGCGAAGCACGCTCCAAAGCCAAGATTCCGGAAAACTTCCCGGGTTGATGCGCCTGTGAGCGGCGGTGGCCTGCTGGCAATGCTGGCAAACCGCTGGCTCGCCCGCCATGCCATCTGCGCTTCCCGGCTTTTTGCCGCTACGGTGCGGGGCCTCATCCGGCCTTTATGCCTTCAGTTAATCGTCAAAGGATCTTCTTATGAATCGCGACCAGGCCAGTCAGTTCATTCACGAGCTGCTCAAACTCATGGTCAACCGCAATGGCAGTGACCTTTTCATCACTGCCGACTTTCCGCCCGCCATCAAGGTCGATGGCAAGGTGAACAAGGTTTCGGCCCAGCCCCTGTCGGCCGCACATACGCTGGCGCTGGTGCGCTCCATCATGAACGATCGGCAAATGTCCGAATTCGAAGCTACCAAGGAATGCAACTTCGCCGTGGCGCCGCCGGGCATTGGGCGCTTCCGCGTGAATGCCTTCATGCAAATGGGCAAGGTGGGCATGGTCATGCGGGTGATTCCGCAAAAGATTCCGACCATCGACGAGTTGAAGCTGCCGCAGATTCTCAAAGACATTGCCATGACCAAGCGCGGCCTGGTGATTCTGGTGGGCGCCACCGGCTCGGGCAAATCCACCACGCTGGCCTCGATGGTCGATTGGCGCAACGAAAACTCTTTCGGCCACATCATCACGGTCGAAGACCCGGTGGAATTCGTGCACCCGCACAAGAACTGCATCGTGACCCAGCGCGAAGTGGGGTTGGATACCGACGGCTGGGAAGTGGCGCTGAAAAACAGCCTGCGCCAAGCGCCTGATGTGATTTTGATGGGTGAGATTCGTGACCGCGAAACCATGGAACACGCCATCGCCTTTGCTGAAACCGGCCACTTGTGTTTGGCTACGCTGCACGCCAACAGCGCCAACCAGGCGCTGGACCGGATCATTAACTTCTTCCCTGATGAGCGCCGCGTGCAATTGCTCATGGATTTGTCGCTCAACCTCAAGGCCACCATCTCGCAGCGCCTGCTGCCGCGCGAAAACGCCAAGGGCCGCATTGCGATGATGGAGATCATGATCAACTCGCCGCTGATTGCCGATCTGATCTTCAAAGGAGAAGTGGGCGAAATCAAGGAAGTGATGAAGCGCAGCCGCGACATCGGCATGCAAACCTTCGACCATGCCTTGTTCGATGCGTTTGAAGAGGGCTCCATCTCTTACGAAGATGCTCTGCGCAACGCCGATTCGCAAAACGATTTGCGCTTGCAGATCAAGCTGCACTCCAAGCGCGCGGCCACTACCGATTTGGCTGCTGGCACTGAGCATTTGGCGGTGATGTAAGCTTTAGATCAAACCCTTGATAACAAAATACCCTTTTCCACTTCTTCCTGCTGTTGGTAGGTAGATTTTTCAAAAACAGTTTGATCGACTTGGTTGAAGTCTGTTTGGCTGGTTTGTTATTTTTGGTATCATTTTCCTTCTTTTTGTTATGAAGAAAGAAGGGAGCCAAAGTGGATCATCAAATACAGGAAAACGCAGTATCAAAAGAGTCGCGCAATCTGGCTGTTATGGGGTGGGTAGGCTCGATTTTTTTGTGGTTCATACCTGGATTGATTATTTACCTCATAAAAGAGCATGACACATATGCCAGGAGTCAGGCCAAAGAGATGTTGAACTGGTCAATTACGGTGAGCATTGCCTACTTTGCGTGTGCAATACTTTCACTGGTATTGATTGGGCTTTTGGGTTTTCTCATTGTGGGCATTTGCCATTTGGTGTTTTGCATCATGGGGGCGGTGGCAACTTCCAATGGCAAGGCATTCAAAACGCCATGTACCCTGAGGCTGATCAAGTAATGGTTTTGGTGGCAGGGAGTCAACCCTGCCATTTTTTTGCCAGCGCAATACGTTGAAGCGAGAAAAACAAACAGCATAAGCCGCTTGTATCAGCGTGGCTTTTGCGTATTTTCTGCACTTTATGGACCATCGGCCGCAAAGGCAATGCGGCCGTCGATCACGGTGTGCGTGACGCGGCCGGGCAGGGTGTGCCCCTCAAAAGGGGTGAATCGGCCGTGGCTGCGCAAGGCTTGTTCGTTGACTTGCCACTGCGCATCGGGGTTGACGATGCACAGGTCGGCCACGCCGCCGGGCAAGAGCTGGCCAATGCCCTGGGGCTGCTCGGCACCGCTGCCCAGAATGTGCGCGGGCCGGTGGGTAACGGCCGCCAGCGCCTGCGGCAGCGCGATCTGATCTTGCTGCGCCCATTGCAGGGTGAGCGAAAGCAGCAGTTCCAGCCCCGTCGCGCCGGGGGTGGCATCGCTGAAGGGCAGGATTTTTTCGTCAGCATCCACAGGCGTGTGGTCGCTCACCAGGGCGTCAATCACGCCGTCGCGCAAGGCTTTGCGCAAGGCGGCGCGGTCGCTGGCACTGCGCAATGGGGGGGTGAGGCGCGCGCGGCTGTCGAAGTAGCCAATGTCTGTTTCGCACAGGTGCAGGCTGTTGATGCTCACGTCACACGTCATGGGCAGGCCACGCGCACGTGCCTGGCGCACCAGTTCTACGCCTGCGGCGCTGGATAGGCGGCAGATGTGCACCCGTGCGCCAGTGGCTTCCATCAACTCGGCCAGGGTCATGATGGCCAGTGTTTCGGCCAGCACGGGCACGCCCGCCAGGCCCATGCGGGTGGCCCGTGCGCCGCTGGCGGCCACGCCGTTGCCCAGCCAGGGCTCCAGCGGGCGCAGCCACACGGTGTAGCCAAAGGTGGCGGCGTATTGCATGGCGCGTTGCAGCACGCGCGTGTTTTGAATGGGCTGGTCGGCCTGGCCAAAGCCGATGCAACCGGCCTCGGCCAGTTCCACCATGCCGGTGAGTGCCTCGCCTTGCAGCTGTTGGGTGAGTGCGCCCACAGGAAAGAGGCGCGCCTGCTGCAAGCGGGCCGAGCGGAATTTGAGCATTTCCACCAGGCCGGGTTCGTCCAGCACGGGG
>JAUMXD010000094.1 GCA_030529305.1 Allobrachymonas sp. | reverse complement strand
AGGCGGCCAAGGCGGCCGTCATCACCAAAATGGTGCGCGTGATGTTGCTGGGGCCTTTCTTGCTGTTGCTTTCCTGGTGGCAAACGCGGGGGGGCGTGGTGGCTGATGCGGATCAAACGGATCAAACCGCTGCGCCCCATTCGCCCGCTCGCCCCGGCGTGCCGTGGTTTGTATGGGCGTTTGCCGTGTGCGTGGCCTTGCGTTCGGCCATCGATTGGCCGGCCAGCGCCGTGCAAACAATCATCGCTTGGGACAACGCCTTGCTCGCCATGGCCATGGCTGCGTTGGGTTTGGGGACTCAACTGCGGGCCGTGGTGCGGGCAGGTACTAAGCCGCTGGCTTTGGCTGCCGTGTTGTGGCTGTGGCTGATGGGCGCAGGCGCTGCCATGCATTTGTTGCTGGGTAAGCTGCTGGGACTTTGAGGCAGGCTGCGCGGGCAAATCTGCTCATCAAGAAAGCAAGAAGGGGTGCTGGCTGGGGTGAGCCAAGTGAAAGGGCTTGGGCCTGCTGATTAGCCCCAAAGATCAAGCGCCAGAATGTTCAAGCGCTTGCAAAGACAAGATGCGGCAAGGCATCCAGAACAGATGGAGCGGGCGATGGGAATCGAACCCACGTTATCAGCTTGGGAAGCTGGAGTCCTACCATTGAACGACGCCCGCAAATGGTGCGGCATTGTAACGCTGCCGCGGCGCTGGCTGGCCCAGCCGCTTGTCGCGACTGGGGTTGTACCGCTTACAAACCGCCCAGGCTGATGTATTTCAGCTCCAGATATTCGTCCAGGCCCTGGTGGCCGCCTTCGCGTCCCAGGCCCGATTGCTTGATACCGCCAAAGGGTATTTGCTCGCTGCCCAGCACAGGGGTGTTTACGCCCACCATGCCGTATTCCAGCGCCTCGCTCAAGCGCACGATGCGCGCCATATCGCGGCTGTACAGGTAGCTGGCCAGGCCGTATTCGCTGGCGTTGGCCGCAGCGATCACCTCTTGTTCGGTTTCGAAGCGAAACACAGGGGCCAGCGGGCCAAAGGTTTCTTCGGTGGCGCAGCGCATATCGGTTGTGGCGTGGGCAATCACGGTGGGCGTAAAAAACTGGCCTTGCAAGGCTTGCCCGCCCGTTACAAGGGTGCCGCCTTTGGCAATCGCATCCTGGATGTGCGCCTGCACTTTTTCAAGTGCGGCGGCTTCAATCAGCGGGCCAATGGTGCTGCCTGGCGCAAAGCCGTTGCCGGCCTGCAGTTGGGCCACGGCGGATGCGAGCTTTTGCACGAATGCGTCGTACACGCCCGCTTGCACGTACAGGCGGTTGGCGCACACGCAGGTTTGGCCCGCGTTGCGGTATTTGCTGGCGATGGCACCTGCCACGGCTTGGTCGAGATCGGCATCGTCAAACACGATGAAAGGCGCATTGCCGCCCAGTTCCAGCGCCAGTTTTTTCAGGGTGGGTGCGCATTGCGCCATCAGGATGCGGCCAACTTCGGTTGAGCCGGTAAAGCTCAGGTAGCGCACCACAGGGCTGGCGCACAGCACCCGCCCCACTTCGGCGCTGCGCGAGGTGGTGATCACATTGAACACCCCTGCTGGCAGACCCGCATGCTGCGCCAGCTCGGCCAGGGCCAGGGCGCTGAGCGGCGTGAGCTCCGACGGCTTGACCACCACGGTGCAGCCTGCCGACAAGGCAGGGGCCACCTTGCGCGTGATCATCGCCAGCGGAAAGTTCCACGGCGTGATGGCCGCGCACACGCCGATGGGCTGGCGCAGCACCAGCGCGCGCCGCTCAGCCGCAAAAGACGGCACCACTTCGCCATAAATGCGCTTGGCCTCTTCGGCATACCACTCCACGAACTGGGCGCCGTACAGGGCTTCGCTGCGCGCTTCGGCCAGCGGCTTGCCTTGCTCGGCAGTGATGAGGCGGGCCAGATCGTCTTGATGGGCCACGATCAGGTCGAACCATCGGCGCAGCAACTGGCTGCGTTGCTTGGGGCTGTGGGCGCGCCAGGCGGGCAGGGCGGCTTGCGCGGCATCAATGGCGGCCTGGGTGTGTTGCACACCCAGATCGGCCACATGCGCCAGCACCTCGCCCGTGGCGGGGTCGTGCACCGCAAAGCGTTCGGCGCTGGCCAGCCAGGCGTTGTTGACGAAAGCGTCGTGTCGCAGCAAGGCCGGCTCGCGCAGTTGGGCCAAGGGGTGTTGGGGGCTGAAGGAAAAAGACATGCTGTCTCCTTGAATGCAAGCAAAAGCTGTGCGGGGCGCGGATTTCAAATCGCGCATTATTGGTGCGACGGAAAAACCATGCGACGTGCTTGTGTGGCGTAGCGGCCGACGCTGGCTTGGGGTGGCTGCTTGTGGCGCGTCCTGTGGTTTGTGTCAGCCTCTTGCAACAAGCGCGCAACACATGGGCCATCAATCAAGCGGGCAGCGGCGGGCGGCGCGGTGCTGCGCTGCAGAAAAAAGGTGCCAAATTTATAATCAGCCGTTTACCTTTTCTTGATGCAGGCTTTGCCAGGCAGGGCTTGCTTTTTTGGTGCCGCCCATCATGTCCAAACCGCCCGTTTCCGTTGCCGAAATCCGCCAGAGCTTTCTGGACTTTTTTGCCGCCAAAGGCCACACCGTTGTGCCCTCCAGCTCTTTGGTGCCCGCCAACGACCCCACGCTCATGTTCACCAACAGCGGCATGGTGCAGTTCAAGGACGTGTTCCTGGGCACCGACAAGCGCCCCTACGTGCGCGCCACCAGCGTGCAAGCCAGCCTGCGCGCGG
The DNA here is from genome assembly GCA_030529305.1 of Allobrachymonas sp. The sequence continues at coordinate 2,597 of JAUMXD010000094.1, read as the reverse complement.
GCGGCAAGCACAACGATCTGGAAAACGTGGGCTACACCGCGCGCCACCACACCTTCTTCGAGATGCTGGGCAACTGGAGCTTTGGCGACTACTTCAAGAAGGAATCCATCCTCTGGGGCTGGGAGCTGTTGACCAAGGTCTACGGCCTGCCGCCCGAAAAGCTGCTGGCCACCGTCTATCACGAGGACGACGAGGCCTACGACATCTGGACGCAAGTCATCGGCCTGCCGCCCGAGCGCGTGATCCGCATTGGCGACAACAAGGGCGGCAAGTACAAGAGCGACAACTTCTGGATGATGGCCGACACCGGCCCCTGCGGCCCCTGCTCGGAGATCTTCTACGACCACGGCCCCCACATCCCCGGCGGCCCGCCCGGCAGCCCCGATGAAGACGGCGACCGCTTCATCGAAATCTGGAACCACGTCTTCATGCAGTTCGAGATGCACGAGGACGGCAGCGTCACCCGCCTGCCCGCGCCCTGCGTGGATACCGGCATGGGCCTGGAGCGCCTGGCCGCCATCTTGCAAGGCGTGCACAGCAATTACGAGATTGATTTGTTCCAGGCGCTGATCAAAGCGGCCGCGCGCGAAACCGGTTGCACCAATCTGGACAACCCCTCGCTCAAAGTCATTGCCGATCACATCCGCGCCACTGCGTTTCTGGTCAGCGACGGCGTGATCCCATCGAACGAAGGCCGCGGCTACGTGCAGCGCCGCATCATCCGCCGCGCCATTCGTCACGGCTACAAGCTGGGGCAGAAAAAGCCCTTCTTCCACAAGCTGGTGCGCGATCTGGTGCAGCAAATGGGCGCGGCCTACCCGCGCCTGGCCGAGCAGGAAGCGCGCATCACCGAAACGCTCAAGACCGAGGAAGAGCGCTTTTTTGAGACGCTGGCCAATGGCATGGAAATTCTGGACAGCGCCTTGGCGGGCGGCGTGCAAACCCTGCCCGGCGACGTGGCCTTCAAACTGCACGACACCTACGGCTTTCCGCTCGACCTCACGCAAGACGTGTGCCGCGAGCGCGGCGTGACGGTGGATGTGGCCGGCTTTGACGCCGCCATGCAGCACCAGAAAGACACGGCCCGCGCCGCAGGCAAGTTCAAGATGGATAAAGCCTTGGCCTACGATGGCGCAGGCAACTGCTTCACCGGCTACGACGAACTGGCCCACACGGGCAGCCGCGTCGTTGCGTTGTATGCCGATGGCGCGCCTGCGCAGCAACTGCAAGCCGGGCAGCACGGCGTGGTCGTGCTCGATACCACCCCCTTTTATGCCGAAAGCGGCGGCCAGGTGGGCGATGCAGGCACGTTGGCCGCCGAGGGCTTGGCCTTTGACGTGCAGGACACGCAGAAAATCAAGGCCGACGTGTTTGGCCACCACGGCGTGATGCAGCAGGGCGCACTCCAAGTGGGCGATGCGGTGCAGGCCCAGGTGGACATAGCACGCCGCGCCGCCACCATGCGCAACCACAGCGTGACGCACCTGATGCACAAAGCCCTGCGCGAAGTGCTGGGCAGCCACGTGCAGCAAAAAGGCAGCCTGGTGGATGCCGAAAAAACCCGTTTCGACTTCACGCACAACGCGCCCGTTACGCCCGCGCAAATCGCCGAGATCGAGCGCCGCGTTAATGACGAAATCCTGGCCAACACCGCGACCCAGGCGCGCGTGATGGACATCGAATCGGCCAAGGCCAGCGGCGCGGTGATGCTGTTTGGCGAAAAATATGGCGAGCAAGTGCGCGTGCTCGACATCGGCAGCAGCCGCGAGCTTTGCGGCGGCACCCACGTCAAGGCCACGGGAGACATCGGCCTGTTCAAGATCGTCATGGAAGGCGGCGTGGCCGCTGGCATCCGCCGCGTCGAAGCCATCACCGGCGCCAACGCTCTGGCCTACCTGCAAGGGCTGGAAGGCACGGTGGATGCTGCTGCTGCTGCGCTGCGCGTGCCGCCTGCCGAACTGCAAGGCCGTATCGGCCAGGCGCTGGAGCAGATCAAGGCGCTCGAAAAAGAAATTGCTGCCCTCAAAGGCAAGCTCGCCTCCAGCCAGGGCGATGAACTGGTGGCGCAAGCCATCGACGTGAAGGGTCTGAAAGTGCTGGCCGCCAAGTTGGATGGGGCCGACGCCAAAACCCTGCGCGATACACTCGACAAACTCAAAGACAAACTCAAAACCGCTGCCATCGTGCTCGCCGCTGTGGATGGCGACAAGGTGCAACTCGCTGCGGGCGTGACCAAAGACAGTGTGGGCCAAGTCAAGGCCGGCGAGCTTGTCAACTTCGTCGCCCAGCAAGTGGGCGGCAAAGGCGGCGGCAAGCCCGACATGGCCATGGCTGGCGGCACCGACGCCACCGCCCTGCCCGCCGCGCTGCAAAGCGTGCAGGGTTGGGTGGCGGAGAAGCTGGCGTAAACGCATGGCCCCTGTCCCATGAGACCCAAGCGGTGCGCCGGTAAACCAACGCACCGCTTTTTTTGGCCTCAGGCTTGGCGCGCGCCAAAACGCTGAACAAAGCGCTATGCAAACCCAAGGTCAAAGCATGAAAAATTCTTTTAAATCAACAAGTTAAGGTATAATTATGCCCAGCAGCCCAGCAGCCCA
>JAUMXD010000093.1 GCA_030529305.1 Allobrachymonas sp. | reverse complement strand
TCATCGTGGTGTGCAACAACACCGCCACCTCCAAGCTGGTGTACGACTACATCGCCGGGTTCGAGCGCGCCGATGACGACGGCAACATCCACCCCATCCCCGGCAAGCTCGAACTGTTCCGCAACCATGACGAGCACCTCCAGCCCCTGGCGCGCCCCAACACGCTGCTGATCGACAGCGAGCAACTGGAATCGGGCGAGGCGCTCGATGACAACTTCCGCCGCATGACCGGCGATGAAATCGAGCGCTTCCGCCGCGAAATCATCGAGCGCACCGGCGACCGCCGCCGCGCCGATGACCTGAGCGACCAGGATCTGCTGCGCGAAGTCATGAACACCGTCGGCAAGCCCGGCCGGCTGGGCGAATCCATCCGCTGCGTGGTGTCGGTATCCATGCTCACCGAGGGCTGGGACGCCAACACCGTCACCCACATCCTGGGCGTGCGCGCCTTTGGCACCCAGCTCTTGTGCGAGCAGGTCATCGGCCGCGCGCTGCGCCGCCAGTCGTACGAGCTCAATGCCCAGGGGCTGTTTGACGTGGAATACGCCGACGTCTTCGGCATCCCCTTCGACTTCACCGCCAAGCCCGTCGTCACCGCCCCGCCCACGCCGCGCGAAACCGTCACCGTCAAGGCGCTGCGGCCCGAGCGCGACCATCTGGAAATCCGCTTCCCGCGCGTGCTGGGCTACCGCGTCGAACGGCCGCAAGCCGGGCTGCAAGCCCGTTTTGGCGATGAGCACCACATGACGCTCACCCCGGACATGGTCGGCCCCACCCAGACCCGGAACGCCGGCATCATCGGCGAAGCGGTCGACCTCACCGTGCAGCACCTGCGCGACGTGCGCCCATCCACCCTGCTGATGGAACTGACCCGCCACCTGATCCAGCACTGGCGCGAGCCGGGGCAGGAGCCGCCCATCCACCTGTTCGGCCCGCTCAAGCGCATCGCCCGGCAATGGCTGGACACCTGCCTGCACTGCAAGGGCGACACCTACCCGGCGCAACTCATGTACCGTGCGCTGGCCGACAAGGCCTGCCAGAAAATCACTGCCGCCATCACCCGCCAGGAGCTGGAAAAAGGCGCTCAGGTCAAGGCCATCCTCGACCCCTACAACCCCACGGGCAGCACCGCGCAGGTGCACTTTGCCACCGCGCGCGAGGGGCGCTGGGAAACCCCGGGCCCGCCGCCGAAAAACCACGTCAACTGGGTCGTCACCGACAGCGACTGGGAGGCCGAATTCTGCCGCGTGGCCGAGCAGCACCCGCGCGTCATCGCCTATACCAAAAACCACAACCTCGGCCTGGAAGTGCCCTACCAGTTCGGCCCGGAAAATCGCCTGTACCGGCCCGACTTCATCGTGCTGGTGGACGATGGCCACGGCGCAGATGACCCGCTGCACCTCGTCGTCGAAATCAAGGGCTACCGCCGCGAGGATGCCGACTTCAAGAAAGCCGCCATGCAAAGCTACTGGCTGCCCGCCGTCAACCGCCTGGGCACGCACGGCCGCTGGGCCTTTGCCGAATTTGGCGACGTGTACGAAATGCAGAGCGACTTTGCCGAGAAGGTGCAAGAACATTTCGGCTCTATGCTGACGCCCTATATTTCCGGAGATTGATGTCATGCAGATCGAATCCATCGCCATCAAGAATTACCGCCTGTTTCGTGATGTTCGGCTGCAACATATTCCCCGGCTGTGCGTGCTGGTGGGGGCCAATGGCACGGGCAAGTCCACGCTGTTCGATGTGTTCTCATTCCTTAAAGACGCCTTGTCGATGAACGTGACCAAGGCGCTGGCCAAGCGCGGCGGCTGGCGCGAAGTTATTAGCCGGGGCGTTACGGGTGAAACCATCGACATCACCCTGCAATTTCGCCTGCCGATCACCGGCGTTGAGCGGCTGGTGACCTATGTGCTGAAGATCGGACTGGACAAGAAAGGCAAGCCGTGGGTTGAGCGCGAAATCCTGCGCTACAAGCGCGGTGCCAGCGGCAAGCCTTACCACTTTCTGGACTTCTCCTGTGGCCAAGGCTACTCCATCACCAATGAAGAAGACTTTTCCAGGCAGGACGAAGAGCTCACCCGCGAAGAACAGGAGCTGGATGCGCCGGACATTCTTGCCATCAAGGGGCTGGGCCAGTTCGAGCGTTTCAAGGCCGCCAGCGCCTTTAGGCAGATGATTGAGCACTGGCACATCAGTGATTTCCACGTCAGCGACGCTCGCCCCAGCCAGGAAGACGGCTTTGCCGAGCACCTTTCCACCCGGGGCGACAACCTGCCGCTGGTGGCCAATTACCTCTACGAACACCACCGCGAGCGTTTCGACCAGGTGCTGGCCGCCATGCAACGCCGCGTGCCCGGCGTCAGCGTGGTGGAGCCGCGCCAGACCGAGGACGGCCGCCTGGTGCTGCGTTTCCGTGACGGCAGCTTCAAGGACCCCTTCATCGCCCGCCATGTTTCCGACGGCACCATCAAGATGTTTGCCTATCTGGTGCTGCTCAACGACCCCAGCCCCTTTCCCCTGCTGGCGGTCGAGGAGCCGGAAAATCAGCTCTACCCCGAGCTGCTGCCCGAGTTGGCCGAGGAATTTCGCAGCTATGCCGAGCGCGGCGGGCAGGTGTTCATCTCCACCCATTCGCCGGACTTTCTCAACGCGCTCACGCTGGATGAAATCTACTGCCTGCGCAAGGAGCAGGGCTTTACCCGCATCACCCGCGCCAGCGATTCGGCCAATCTGCGCGCCCTCTACGAGGCCGGTGATTTGCCCGGCTACCTGTGGAAACAAGGGCTGTTCGACACACTCAACCAGGTGCGCTGATGGCTGGGCGCATCGTCTTTTTGCTGGAAGAACCTTCCATGAAGGTCTTGCTGGAAGCGTGGCTGCCCCGGCTGTTTCCCGGCTGGGCCAGCGGCCAGCATTTTTTGTGCATTGCGCATGAAGGCAAAAGCGATCTGGATCGCAGCATTGCGCGCAAGCTCGCGGCTTGGCAATTTCCGGGCGACCGCTTCGTCATCGTGCGCGATACCGATGGCGCGGATTGCCTGACCGTCAAAGCCCGCCTGGTGCAGCTGTGCCGACAAACCCAGCGCCCCGACACCTTGGTACGGCTGGTGTGCCAGGAGCTGGAAAGCTGGTATCTGGGCGATCTGGCCGCGCTGGAAGCGGCCATGCAGGCGCGCAAGATCGACACCCCAGCCAACCGCAAGAAGTTTGCGCATCCCGACAGCTGGCAAAAGCCCTCCGAGCAGGTCAAGCGGCTGGCACCAGCCTTTCAAAAAATCAGTGGCGCGCGGGCCATGGCCGCCCATCTGGAGCCAGACCGCAACCTCTCGCACAGCCTGCGCGTGTTTGTTGGTGGTTTGCGCAGGCTGGCCTCGTGAGCATGAGCATGGGCAAGGCATTGCACCTCCGCACAAACATGTTCCCGATGCCGGGGGCATGCCTGGCCATTGAATCCAAAGGCTTCGCGATCCACCGATCCACGTTCACGCGCATTTCACCGCAAACCACGCGACACCCGGGCCAGGGATTCAATGTATTGATTTCAAACGGTTTTCTTGTTTCATCGCAAATCGTGACGGCAAATTGCGTGCTGCATTCACCGTCCTCCGGTTCAGGAGCCCAAGCATGAAATTCGCAAGCTTCAACCCCCGACTGCCGGGCCTTTGCCCGGAAGGAGCAGGCCGAGTTCGAAAGCATGCTGGCCGGGATACAGCCATGAACCCGGCGCTTGCTATACATATTTGCCATGACATGCATGGAAAAATGCTGTTTTCCATACGGTTTTTTGCCGGAAAAGGTGCGTTGCCATGAAATTTGAAACCTTCAAGCCCGGCCGCTGGCAGCAGCGCCTGCAATACAAGAGCTTCGAGCCGGTGCCGGTCAACCACGACTGGCACTGGGAGGACGCGCAGATCAACCTGCTACTGGAATCGGCCAACCGGGCGCTGGGCGAACTCAACGCCTTCTCGCTGATCGTGCCGGACATCGACCTGTTCATCGAAATGCACGTGGTCAAGGAGGCGCAGACCTCCAGCCGCATCGAAGGCACGCGCACCGGCATCGAAGAGGCCGTGCTGCCGGAAGAGCAGATCGCCCCGGAAAAGCGCGACGACTGGCGCGAGGTGCGCAACTACATCGATGCGGTCAACACCGCCATCGCCGCGCTGGAAAACCTGCCGCTGTCCAACCGCCTGCTGCGCCAGGCGCATGCCACCCTGATGCAAGGCGTGCGCGGCGAGCACAAGCAACCGGGCGAATTTCGCGCCAGTCAAAACTGGATTGGCGGCTCCAGCCTGATGGATGCGGCCTTCATCCCCCCGCATCATGAGGATGTGCCCGAGCTGATGGGCGATCTGGAAAAGTTCTGGCACAACGACACCATCACAGTGCCGCACTTGATCCGCGTTGCCATCAGTCACTACCAGTTTGAAACCATCCACCCCTTCCTGGACGGCAATGGCCGCATTGGCCGCCTGCTGATACCGCTGTATCTGGTCAGCCATGGCCTGCTGGCCAAGCCTTCGTTGTACCTGTCGGACTTTTTCGAGCGCCACCGCGGCAGCTACTACGACGCCTTGACGCGCGTGCGCGCCTCCGGCGACATGGGCCACTGGGTGCGCTTCTTCCTGCAAGGCGTGCTGGAAACCGCCACCAAGGGCCGCGACACCTTCAGCAAAGTGCTGGCGCTGCGCACCGATGTGGAGCAACGCATTCTGACACTGGGCAAGCGGGTGCCCAACGCGCGGGCCACGCTCAACCTCCTGTACCGCCGCCCGATGGTGGCATCTTCCGACCTGGAGCGCGAACTGCAAGTCTCGGCGCCCACGGCGCAGGCGCTGATCAAGGACTTGATCCGACTGGGCATTCTGGTGGAGATCACCGGCCAGAACCGCTGGCGTCTTTACGCTTTTGATGCTTACCTGGACCTCTTCCTGGGCTAAGGATGCGCCGCTTGCCTTAACTTGTCCGCCTGCTAAGTTAAGGCAAACGCGTTTCCCTTAACTTAGTTGCCTTCTTGATTAAAGATCACCACACCTCATGGCCCGTCAACCCAAATCCACCAGCAAAGCCCCTCACAAAACCGGTTTGGGCGTGGAAGACCTCGTCCACACCGGGGCCACGCGCAAGAACATCCCCACCGTCGAGCACCAGTCCGTCATGGACGCGGCGCAGCGCGCGCCCATGCAGGCCCGCTACCCGCGTGCCAATGCGCAGTGGCTGGAGGCGCTGTGCGCCCTGCACGAAGCGGGCGGCGCGGATGCCGCAAACGGGAACGGGACGGGTGGGACGGGCACTGCGGACGAGGCAGCGCAGCAACTCCAGCAACGCCTCAACCGCGAGCTGGACCCGCAGCTCATCTGGCGCGGCAAGGACCAGCAAGA
>JAUMXD010000092.1 GCA_030529305.1 Allobrachymonas sp. | reverse complement strand
CCAGCCGTCCGGGCGTGGCAAGCGTCCACTGTTGCGGCGGCGTCTTGTCCTTGCCTGCCTTGCCTTGTCCTTCTTTCCGGCTGAACTGTGGCGCATTCTCCCTGCGCCATCCGGCCAGGTTTTTCTCGGTTAGAATCTTGGCTCGCCCTTGATTTTGATAGGCGCGCGTGGGGAATTGGCCCCCACCGCCACCGTCGATTTCAGGGGCTTTTGTTTTGTCCACGTACAGCAGCTTGTTTTCCTGCATGGCACGCGCCACAGGTATGCCGCCAGAGGTTTTGGCAAATACCGTCACCAGCAATTGTTCCTTGCCTGTCGGGCCCGAACGCCCCCCTGTGGGCTGCGGGTTTGGCTCCACCGCCATCACCACGGGGTAACCAGCCAATTTCTCGGGCGCAATCACCACCACCCGGTTTGGGTGTTTCGGATCAAGGCTGCCATACGCCAGCGCCGGGTTGTCCAGCCACTGCGGCACCTTTTTCCAGGCTGCTGCAGTCATCTCGGGATGATGAGTCAATCCATCGCGCAAGTGCGCCTCATTCAGTATCAAGGGCACATCGGGGTAGCCCAACATCCCCATCAGGTCTGAGCGATCCAGCACGCGCGTGCCTGCTTGCGCCTTCTCCCCCGCAAACAGTTCATCGATGCGCTGTTCATACGCTTGCTGCGTGCTGGCACTGCGGCTGTATATCGGATTGTTGCGCAGGGGCGCAAGATCAATCCCCGCCATCCGGTGGAACTTGCCCTGATCCAGCCCGTACTCGCCCATCACCTCGCCGGCGATCTGCATCACCCGCTCGTAATCCGTCAGGTAGGCTTCTGTCTTGCGGGTGTAGCCCACCGTGGCCGCAATCTTTTGCAGCATGCGCGCCAGGAAGTTCTGCACCTGCACCAGCAACTGCTTGTTCTTCTTGCCCAGCGCCCGCCAGAACTCAGGCTCCATGAAGCCATCGGAAAGCACCTCGCCGATGAATTCTTCCTGCTTCTTGTCAAGGTCTTTTACATCCTTGGCCACCACATCATTGAATGCCCAGTACCCGTACTCCTTGTGCCTGATATAGGGGGTGATGGCATCCACCATCCGGTCGTACAAATCCGGGCGCTTGGCGCGCATCTCGTGCGCCATCTCATGGCCTAGGACGGCCAGATGGGGCCGGTTGGTTGCTGCATTGAGGTATATATAGCCTTGATATCTTGCTCCGTTAAATCGTTCGATAACGCTGAGCTGCCGGGCTGTGAGGCCTTCTCTGATCTGAATTCCCACAACTTTTGCGCCAAATGCCTGCGCAAGTGGAACGACCGAATCGATTCCCTCGGTGCGCACTCCATGAAAAGAATGTGCATCTCCGCCTCGGCCTTCAAAGTATCGGTTGAGCAGGCCGACAGCTCTTTGAGTATCTGGCGAATCGTCTCGAATGATTCGGTTGTCATGGGTCGCTCCTGCTGTGTCAGAGCTTCGATTAGACAACAGGGACTGGTCTTTTCGCCACCCGGCCAGATTCTTTTCGGTTAGAATCTTGGGCATTCCCGGCTTGTTTTGCATCTCTTTCCTGGGCAATTGGAGCCCAGCACGAGACAAAACATCGGCGGAATTACCACGACCTCTGTTGTCAGGCAGCCCAGTCAATCGCGACTGGAACGACTTGGCTCCAGGGGTCGTTTTCTTTGTGTCCACATAGCGCAGCAAACCATCGTTGATCCAGCGCGCAAATGGATTGCGCTCCGCGTCATAAGCGTTAATCAACAGGTTGACGCCTTTGCCATCCGGGCGGGGGTCGATAATCATGCGCACAGGCGAGCCGCGCACAAGCTCAGGCGCAATGAACACCAGTCGCCCTGGCTGCGTATCGGAATCAAACACGGCGGCCGGGTTATCCAACCATTCGGGCACCTTCTTCCAGTCTGTGGCCGTAAGCCCGTGGTTGTACCTACCCTGCTCCACCTTGCTTTCAACCACATGTACCGGGCCATCACCCATGCCCAGCAAGCCCAACATATCGGAGCGATCCAGCACCCTGACGCCCTGCGATCTAGGTTTTTCACCCGCAAACAACTCATCAATGCGCTGCTCGTAAGCCGCCTTGGTTGTTTCGCTGCGGCTGTACATGGGCGTGATCTCGGCTGCTTCTGGCGTCAGCAGGTTTTCATCCCAGATCACGTAGTTATGGCTGCCCTCGCCATCGGTGCGGCTGTTGCCATCCAGATAGCGCAGGCCGGGGATGCCCAGGCTGTTCAGATATTGACTGACCTTTTGCTCATTACTGCCCCAGAATTGCGTGTTATCCAGCACGTCTTGCGCAAAAGCATCTCTTATCCCTTGCATCAGCCCTCTACCGGTCAGCGTTGAATCCGCGTTGGCATGTCGAGCCAACAAGCTGACTGGAAGCTCTGCAACAGTTTGCTCAATTGCCTCTTGCACCTTCTGTGGCTGTTCATGTAGAGGCTTGTCCCAATCCAACAAATCAGAATCTTCTGGAACCTCTACTTTGTAGAGCTGGCCTTTGGATTTTTTCAATCCTCCCGCCGCCTTGGCGGCTTGCAAAATCTCCATGCTATCTTTGGCACGCTTGGCAAACGGCCCGCCTTGCATTGATATGAGCTGCGCTTCCTTGATAGCGGCATTCAAGCCTTTTGCAGCCAACACGTTTTTCACGCTGGGCAGCACGTCATCTGTATTGAATGACTGCCCATTACCATCCATCCATCCATTGGAAAGCTTCTTGCGGTACTCCTCCGCCACCTCTTTCTGGCTGGCAAAGTACATCCCCCAGCCATACGCCTGCGCGCCTTCACCCGTGCCGATCTTGTTGAGCTGAAAGCCCGTTTTTTCGATGCCGCGATGCGGTGTGCCGTGCCAGGCGCGTTGGAAGCGGATGTCATCGTCCGCATCTTCCGCCCGATTGAACTGCGGCGCATTTTCTTTGCGCCACCCAGCCAGGTTTTTCTCTGTTAAAATCCTGCTCGTTCCCGGCTTGTTTTGAAGCGCTGTACCAGGCAATCGTCGCCCGGCCACCGATTCAAATAGAGCCGGGAATTTCTTTTGGTCAACGTATTTCAGCAACCCATCGCGCACCCAGCGCCCAAAAGGCGTAGAGCGTGACCGATCGTATGCGTTGAGCAGCAGATGCACCCCCAGGGAATTGCGCCCATCCTTATCAGGCAAAACGATCAATGACACGGGGCTGCCGTAAATTGTCTCCGGGGCAAGGAACACCAGCCCGCCATCGGTATCGCTTTCAAAAACGGCGGCAGGCGCGTCAAGCCATTGCGGAATTTTTTTCCACACTTCCGCCGTGATTCTCGGGTGATTGGCTTGCCCTTGAACAACCTTGGATTCAGCAATCAAAACGGGCTTGTCAGCGTGCCCCAGCAAACCCAAAACATCTGAACGATCCAGTATGCGAACCCCGATTCGATTGGGCTTGGCCCCCGCAAACAGCGCGTCAATGCGTTGCTCGTAGGCTTGCTGCGTGGTTTCGCTGCGGTTGAACCGCGGCGCGCTCTCTACGCCTTCTTGTCCGCCTTCTTGCTTGCCGCCTGCGCGGCTTTCAACATCGTCCTGCCGCTGGCGCACTTGACTGTCATCATTTAGCGCAGGCACAATAGAGGCATCACCCTCTCCCCCTTGAAGCTGGGCCGTTGTAGGCTGCAAGGCGGTAGCGGAAGGCGCAACGTATCCGGCCCTTCCTGCATGAGAGGGTGTTTTCATTTCCCAGCCAGAAAGCACCCAGGCATTGCTGCCCTTGTTTCTGGTCAAAATGGCCTCTACCCCCTCGTGCGCCACAATCAGCTTTTCAGCGTTGCCAAACTCATAGCGTCGCACCTCTTTGCCTTGCGCAATGGCTGAAACAACGCCATCCAGCAGGCGCATGACTTGAGGCTCGCTCATCCCATCCTTGCGTTGGCGCGCCTCAAGAATGTGGGCCAGCCCCATTGCCCCACTGGTTTTGCCGCTGGCTTTTACGCGCCCCTCATCCCCCCAGACAAAATCCACCCACCCCAAGCCATTGCGGAACATGGCTCGATGCACGGATGTTTTTTCTGTAATTGCATGCGCTAGCGCCTCCCGCCCCCTGCGGATATTGGCCTCAATGTCCTTCATGGCGCTGCGATTGAATTGCGGCGCCTCTTCGGCTGGCGATTGCTCCACAGCCTGATGCTGGTTTGCCTCGATTTCAGAAGCGTTTTGAGGAGATTGATCTACTGCTGAAACAGGCGCGCCTTGCGGTGCTTGTTGCCATTCTGTTCCTTGCGCTGCTGTCGGCTGCGCTTGGTCGGTTTCAGCGCCATGTTCGTTTTCTCCTGTGGCTTGCGGCATTTCAAGCCGGGCGGCCATTTCCTGCTGCAAGGCGGCCAACTCTGCCTGCTCGGTCGCCGCCATCTCGCCGTCCATGGCGCGCATGCTCAACTCGGCTGCGCGCGCCTCTTTCACGGGGTCGATGGCCGATGGCGGCAAAACGGTTTCCAGCGGCACGCCGTTTTCCAGCGCCAACTCGCGCACCACGGCATCGGCCGCCTGCACGGTGGGGTGGGGTTGGGGCTTTTGAGGTACTGGCGCAGCAGCTGGCGCGGTGGCAGCTTGCTCAAGCACAGGCGCGGCAGCGGGCGTTTGCCCTGCTGGCGCGCTTTCAGGCGCAAGCTGCATCTGTGCAGCACGCTGGGCCACATACTCGTTGCGCGCGCCAGCGCCGCCAGCCAGCACAGCGCCTGGCCCCGCGCCAATCATGGTTTCGGCCATGGTGCGGCCCACGTCCTGCGCAACGCTGCGGCCATCGTGCTGCATGGCCATCAGGTTCGTGGCCACCTGGGGCAACACTTCCTCGGGCAACTCGCCCAGCATTTCGCTGGCCGCCGGTTGCGCGCCCGCCTTCAGCGCCTGCCGGGCTATCGAACCCGCGCCCTGCCTGGCCGCATCCTTGGCCATGACCGCGCTTTCCAAGCCCGTCTTGCCACCCAGGTAGCCCGCCAGACCGCCAACCGCTGCCGATGGCAGCGACTGTTTCAGGGCGATTTCTTCGGCCACTTCCGGCGCAACGCCCTGCTGCACCAAGGCGCTCTTGATGTCTTCGAATGCATCACCGCGCGCATCGCCTGCGTTGGAAATGGCGTTGATCGCCCCTGTGGCCGTGGTGGCAATTTGCGCGGCTTGCGCAAACACCCCAGCAAGGAGAACACCCTGGTGCTGGATTTCGCTGGCAACGTCGAGCGGCACGACCCCATCGACCAAATCAGGATCAGGTCCAAAAGCGAAAAAGGCGAAGGCGTCAGCGTCGCCCCGTCAAAGAATGCGTCAACTGCAACGCCCTGGTGCACGCCGCCGAGCGCGAATTCATCGAACCCGCCCTGCAAGGGCTAGGCCACAAGGCAGGCGCGCTGGTGTTTCAACTCAGCCCCTTGCCGCGCACACTGTTGAACG
>JAUMXD010000091.1 GCA_030529305.1 Allobrachymonas sp. | reverse complement strand
GCAAGAGCACGGTGGAGCGCGCCATCGAATTCTTCATGCCCGTGGGGCAAAGCGGCGAATCGCAGCAGTGGATCACCGCCACCATGCGCATGCTCAGCTTGGCTGCGCGCGGCGGCTTTTTGGATCGGGCTTTGTCCGACATGCGCAAAGTCACTTGGGACCGTGGCCCCGTGCGCCTGGGCACCTATCAAAAAGCCGATGGCACCCATGTGCCACGCTGGCACGACAGCGAAGTGGCCGCCATTGGCTATGCCATCGAAAACCTCATTGCCCAGCGCGCGAAGGCACAAGGCGATTTGTTCGATGCGGACGAGCTGCCCGTGGTGGAGCCTGTGCCCGGCAGCGCATCACCTGGCGTGATGGCTGGCAAAAAATGCCCTGATTGCGGCGCGCACGCCATGATCCGCAAAGACGGCTGCGACTACTGCACCCAATGCGGGCATGTGGGCAGTTGTGGTTAAACACGCTGCTGAATCAGTGTAGGACATGTATAGAAAAAACAGGCGCTTGCAAGCGCCTGTTTTTTTGGGTGTGGGCCGATTGGTGTTTTGTGTTCAAGGCATTGTGCCGTTGTAGTGGCTGTTGAATGCAGGCGTTGTTGCTGCTCGCTTGATCAACGGCGCATCAGCCTTTGCAGTTGGCAAACGAGCTGCCATATCGCACCTTGCTGATGGCTTCAGCCAAACAAAGGATGGCTCAAGCGAAAGATGCACAGTCATGGGTAGCGGTGAGAAGTCAAAAGAATAAGTATCGACCTGAGCGTGGCTATGCAGCTGTGGTTGCAGCAAGTGCTGCGTTGCAACAGTACACTTGCCCGATGTTTGCCCGTATCCAATCCGACATCCAATGCATTCTTGACCGCGACCCAGCCGCCCGCAGCCGCTGGGACGTGGTGTTTTCCTACCCCGGCTTTCACGCTGTGCTGTTGCATCGCCTGGCGCACCGTTGCTGGAAGGCGGGCTGGACGTGGCTGGCACGCTGGATTTCGCACTGGGGGCGTTTTCTCACTGGCATTGAAATCCACCCCGGTGCAAAAATCGGCGAGCGCGTTTTCATCGATCACGGCATGGGCGTGGTGATTGGCGAGACGGCCGAGGTGGGCGACGATTGCACCATTTACCACGGCGTCACGCTGGGCGGCACCTCGCTCTACAAGGGCACCAAGCGCCACCCCACGCTGGGCAAAGGCGTGGTGGTGGGCGCAGGCGCCAAGGTGCTGGGCGGCTTTGAAGTGGGCGATGGCGCCAAGATCGGCAGCAATGCGGTGGTCATCAAACCCGTGCCTGCAGGCGCTACGGCCGTGGGCAACCCGGGGCGTATCATCCAGGCTGACGACGAAGTCAAACGTGAACAGGCTGCCTCCAACATGGGCTTTTCGGCCTATGGTGTAACGCAGAAAGACGACCCGCTGAGCCAGGCCATGCGCGGCTTGATCGACAACGCCGCTAGCCACGAACACCAGATCGCCTTGCTGTGGCAAGCGGTGGAGAAACTCTCGGCCCAGTTGGAAGACTGCGCGCCCCTGCCCGAAGACGCCACGCGCAACGAGCATTTCGAGGCTGAGAAACTCACGAAGTTGGTGGGTAAATAAGTCTGCAAAGCCAACAGTCGCTGATTTGCAGTGCCATCAGGCAAGGGATAGGGCTGGCAGATTCAGGCCTTGGGCGCGCATGATGCAATGGATGGGCTGCGGGTGTCGGCTTGAAAGATAGAGATCAATTTTTAGGAGACGTTTGTGATGAATGAGCGCGTTGAATTCCGTATGCCCGAAGAGGAAACGAGGAAGCTGTTCAAAGGCTTGCTGGTGAGAGCTTTGCTGCCGTTGCCGCTGCTTTTTGTCATGGACTTGCACAAAAACACGATCTTGTTTCTGCTTGTCGTGCTGGTTTCTATCGGCTTTTTTTGCTATGTGTATTTCTCCAACAAGAACAAAGTCCATCTTGCCCTGGACGCTGACGGCATGGAAGGATTTGGAGGAACAGGGCAGAAAGTGCGTATTGGCTGGCAAGAAGGCGTAACGGTGCGAGCCGAACAGACGCCCAGATTCAAGGTGCTGGTTATTGCCAAAGAAGGCAGCGGTGCGGCAGATCGCGCGAGCCATGCGATTGGCGTGCCCGAGCCGGTTTACGCGCAAAACGGTGTGGCGCAGGCGATTGAGCGCTTTGCACCGGCGGATCACCCTTTGCGCTCTTTTCGGTCAATGTCAGAGCCGCATGCTTGAAGCGTACTGTCTTTTAAAGCGGCAAAGCTGCTTGCTGCTTTGGGCTTAAAGCGGCTCTAGGCCAGCAGGGCATGTCAATACCAAAGCGCTTGAAGAATAAGGCGGGCTGATTGGCCAGATGCAGGCTACAGCGCCTGCCCGTGTGATGGGCAGGCTTGGGGCAAGTGCGAAGGCGGTTGTGCGTCAACTGCGTTTTTGGGGTCATTCGTCTCAATCTCAACAGCTTGGTTGGCTGTGTGCGAGTGCTTCATGTAACACACACTAGCTGCGGGCAGCAGCAGACGTTTGACGCGATTTATTGCGGCTGCGGCACATCCTGCAACAGCAGGTTGTAGCTGGCGTGGTTTGTTGTAGCAGGGATTTGCAGCATGAACATTTGCTGCTCTTTGTTCTTGATGCTGGCGTTATCCACGGCCATGCGCAGGTAGTAGCGGCCGGGGCCCAGGCGTGGCAATTGAATGCTCTGGCCTGTGGTTTGCAGGCTGGCCAGCGGCGCGGCAAAGTCGGTGCTGCTGGCCACATCCAGCGTCACGCTGGTGGTGCCGGGCAGGGGCTTGAGGTCAGCCGTGGCAATGGCCGTCCACAGCAGCTGCCAGCGCCCTTGCACGTTTTGTACCGAGGCATTGCGCAGCACCCAGGCGGGTGGGCGCAGGTCAATGGTGCTGGCGGCATCAAAGCCTTCCAGGCCTTGGGCGTCGATGGCGCGGGCGCGCACATGCCAGATGCCATTTTCCAGTCGGCTCAGGTCGGCTTGTGGCGCAGTGGTTTTTTCCGAATAGCTGATGGTTTCAAAGTTGGCATCACTCGCAGCCATGATGCGATAGGCCACTGCCCCCGGCACAGGGCGAAAGGCCCAGGCGGCTTGCGGGCGGCGCAACACATGGCCTTGCGCGGGCACGGTGGGAGCGGGCAACAGGGTGCTGGCTTGCATCTGGGCTTTGTTGGGGTCCACCACAGCGCCTTGGCCGGCTTGCAAGATGATTTCGGAATGCTTCCAGGTGTTGATGTTGCTCACGCTGCCTTGCAGCACTTCGGCCCGGTCGTGCGGTACGGCTGAATCAGCCGCTGCGACGCGAAAGCGGGTGCCGCGCACGCCGATGAGGGAGGTGACGGTTTCCACTTCCACGGGTTTGCGGCTGTCGGCATTGGCCGTTTCCTTTTTCTTGACGGTACTTTCAATCGCGCCTTGCACGAGACGGATTTTGCTGCCGATCCATTGCATGAGCTTGCTGCTGCTTTCGTCGGGCGCCGTGTAGCTGCGGCTGTTTACGATGTCGGCAACCGAAGAGGGCAGCACCGTGATGCGCGAGCCATCGGCCAGCTCCACCACGGCCGAGCTGTTGGCTTCGGCTGCGATGCGGGTGTTCTCATCCAGCCGCACGCCGGCATGGGTGGGCTGTCCATTGACCTGGATATTGCCCACTGTTTGGACCAGGCGGGCCTGCTGCGGCTTGGCGGGCAACAGGTTCAGCGGCACATGAATCGTGCTGCCGGGGGTGGGCAGCTGGTTGCCATTGAGTTTGTTGAAGTAGGCAATTTGCGGGCAGTTGCCTGGAGCCACGTTGAATCGCTTGCAAATGGCGTTGAGCGTTTCGCCCGGCTTGACGGTGTGCGCCACGCTGGAGCCGCGAGCGGGTGTGGCTGGTGCTGCAGAAGCAGCAGAACCGACTGTGGATGCGGCGGCAGGCACCACGGCAAGCGAAGCCGCTTCAAGTCGGGTTTGTGCAGGCGGATTCTGCGCCTGTACGCCGGGCGCGATGATGCCCAGCGCAGACAAAGTGAGGGCGTGGAGAAAGCGCTGTGGAATACGCAAGCAAGATCGTGACAGATCAAACATGGGAAAAGAGAAGGAATCAGTGAAAAGAAATGGCGCGAATTATCCCATCGCCTCAAAAAGCAGATGCCCAGTCAGGTATGCAAAATACGGCTGCCACTCTTGGGCACCAAGATTAAAAAGTTCAGCGCCTGACGCTGAATTCGCATCAAACCCCGCAAGCTGTTGGCTTTCGGGGTTTTTTGTTGCTTGCCGCTGGTGCGGCGCGAGGGGCTGGCAGGGCAGGATGTATTTCATGTGGCTCGTTTTTGCCAAACTGTCCGAATCGCTTGCTTGAATATCCAGGCTTGCAAGGCCTGAAACTTTTTGGCAACAAATGCCGGGCAAGTTCTTCAATGCCTGATGGCGTTAGCAAGAGCGCCGCTTGAGACTATGCGGGAAGAAGCGGCTTCTTTGCAGAGGAGACAACTGAAACACGCCAAGCCTTGTCATGGCAGCAGGCGCTGGTCAGCGGAGCAGAGAGCTGTGCACGGGAATGAAAACGCTCCGCGCCCAAAAGATAGGCCATAGACGATAGGCCATAGCCCCCTCTGATACGGCGCAAGCGAGCCTGCCCATTATGGGCCGAAAAGCCGTACTTGTCTTGCGGCAGCGTTGGGTCGCTCGGGATTTTGCAACAGATGCTGCCCTGCGCCTGGCGCAAAACGGGGCTTGGGTGGCTGTTGCAAAGCTGCGGGATACGGGTGCAAGCGGTTCTTCGGCCAGATTACTGCGGTCATTCAGCCGTCTATTGCAGAGGCTGTATAAGCAAAAGCAAGGCTGCCTTTTTATTAAAAAGAGAGGAATGCCTTTCTGGAAAAACAGTTGCGAAGCTGTGCTCATCCACACTTGGATAAGGGCAGTGAAATTGCGCAAGGGACGCAAGTGAAACAGACGGATGAAACAGCGGCAGCGCGATCCAGAATAAGATGTAAATAAACAAGCGTCATACAATCAAGCTGTATCTTGATGTTTCGCCGGGCGTAACTGCCGGATGTTTGCCATGATTCATTCATCGCTGCTGGAAAATCTTTCTTCTTATGCGGAAAAGCACCTTGATATCGTTCAACAGATTCAGCTCAGCACGCACCAGCGTTTCATGAGTGCCGAGTTCAGGCCTTCCTGGGCGTGTGGCCGGGCCGTGGCGCAAGAGTTGGGGGACGATCTCATGGCCTGCAGTTTTGCAGGCGATGTGCACAAGCTCTACATCAATGGCGTTCGCCCTGAAGAATACATCCCTTGCCTGGGCCTGAACGTGGTGATGGCGGGGCAGCTGGGTTGGACGGATTCGCGGGGCCGCCAGCACCAGAATGCCGGGGCGCCCGAGCTCTGGTGCCAGTGTGGCGGCCTGGAGTGGCGGCAGGCTCTCGTGCATCCCGGGCCTGTTTCGCAAT
>JAUMXD010000090.1 GCA_030529305.1 Allobrachymonas sp. | reverse complement strand
CCATCACCGGGGCGAACTCTTCTTGCACGGTGCAGCACAGGCAGCCGTTGGCCAGTTCGAACAGTTGGCCGTTGTCGGCACCACTTTCATCGCAGCCCAGGCCGCAGCCGCGCAACAGTTCGCCATCAATGCCCAGCTCGCCAAATTCGTTCACGATCACGGCAATGCGCTGGCCCTGGGCGTGGCTCAGAATCTGGCGCAGCAACGTGGTTTTGCCCGCGCCCAAAAAGCCGGTGACGATGGTGGTGGGGATTTTTTGCAGGTTCATGGCAGGGGTCCTTGTCAACAACGGGTGCTAACTGGCATACGCTGTGCACGCATCAACGGCCGCAGCATGCCGACTTTGTGAATGCCGCTTGGCGCATCAATCTTCAATGCCGCGCTGGGCCGGTATGCCCGCAGCAAAGTGGTGTTTGATCAGGGTCATTTCGGTCACCGTATCCGCATACGCAATCAGCTCGTCGGGTGCGTAGCGGCCGGTCAGCACCACGGTTACGTGCTCGGGCCGCGCTCGCAGGCAGGCCAGCACATCGTCCAGCGCAATCCAGCCGTAGCGCAGCGGGTACATGATTTCGTCGAGGATGACCATGAAATGCTCGCCCGCAGCAATCGTGGCTGCGGCACGCGCCCAGCCTTCTTGCGCCAGGTGGGCGGATTGCTCCAGGTCGCGGCTCTTCCAGCTGAAGCCATCGCCCAGCCCCTCAATCGGTATGCCCAATTGCTCGAACAGGCGGTGCTCGCCAAAGCGGGCCGAGGGCACTTTCATGAACTGATAGACCTTGACGGCTTTGCCCCGGCCGTGCGCACGTATCGCCAACCCGAAAGCTGCCGTGCTTTTGCCCTTGCCCTTGCCGGTGTGCACCATGACGAGACCCCGGCGCTTGCCCTGCGGGCGCGGGGTGGTGCGTTCTGCTGGCGGCGTGACGATTTCCATATTCCTGGCTTTACAACAAATCAATAAATGAATTTCAGGCAAAGCGCATGGCCTTGATTCCAAATGCCCTGTGCTTCGCGGCAGACACTTTGATCAGCCTGCCGTTTTTCAGCTGCAGGGCCGGTCAAACCGACCCAAAACGTTTGCCTAAAAAATCAAATTTAGACCATGCAGGGGCGTGTGCACTGAAGCAGCACCAAACGCTGCAAGTTGTACAGCGTGAGCCATTCAACAAGAGATAGCGTACAGCTTCCAAACCTGAGTTGCCTGCCCCAATATTAAGTGCAATCCACACCAGCAGGCGCGCCGCTTCATGCCTGCCTCTTGCCCAGAGCGCACAGTGCAGAATGCGTCTAAACTACATATCTGGGTCAAGAATCAACAAAACACACTAGATTTAGTGTCATAATTTCTGCCAGCCGGATCATATCCGGCCTTGATTGATTCAAGTCGCTGGTTCCCCGCAAGGGGATGAAAAGGGAATTCGGTGACAGGCTCAGCCTGCATGCCGAAGCTGCCCCCGCAACTGTAGTCGGCGAGTTTGGCTCCCCGTGCGCCACTGGATTTTTTCCGGGAAGGCCGGGCCAAACGATGAACCGAGAGCCAGGAGACCTGCCGCGACATCTGCGTTTCGTAACGAACCGGGCGGGGTGACCCTGATGCGAAGTGGATCCAAGGCAGCATGCTGCTGCCGCAACAACTTCACAGCTCACGCATGTGCATGTGCCGATCAGGCACGGTGCACGCCTCCTCGCACGCCCATTTTTCACGCGGCCGCCATGAGGAGCCATCTGTGGATCAAGCATCTATCACTCTGAACGGGCTGCTGAATATGCCAGCCGCTCAGGCGCCATGCCTGTGCCAGCTGCACCATTCAACTCATAGGGCACGCCGTTGCCAGCGCATCGCCGCCTCCACTCATCCTTGTACTCAGCCCAGCCGCGCGGCAGCCAAACGCCTGCGCTTGCCCCAAGCCAAGCCACGCGCTACGGAGCGCTTGGGTGACGCATTTGCCCTCTTTCTTTGTTCTTTCTTTGATTAGCCCCTTTCTTTTTCACCAGCCCTTGTCAAGCAACAAGCATTTCCTTCTCCACAGATCGCGAGGCCCACATGAACCTGACGCTTTCCACCCCCACCGCTTCTGCTGCCACGCCAACAAGCGCAGCGGCCATTCCGCCACTGCCCAAGCGCATCGTCAAGCGTGATGGGCGCGACGAGCCGTTCGAGGCGGTGCGCATCACCTCGGCGCTGGCGCGTGCTGGTGCGGCCAGCGGCGAATTTGATGCCGACGAGGCCCAGTTGCTCACCGCGCGCGTGCTCAAGGTCTTGCGCCACCGCTACAGCGGCACAGCGCCCACGGTGGAACAGGTGCAAGACATCGTGGAACAAACCCTGGTAGATGCCAACCACTTCGGCACCTTTCGCGCCTACGTGGCCTACCGCGAACAGCACCGCCGCCTGCGCGACACCCGCAAAACGCTGGTGGATGTGGCCGCCACCATCGACGAGTACGTGGGCCGCGCCGACTGGCGCGTGCAGGCCAATGCCAACCAGGGCTATTCGCTGGGCGGGCTGATCCTGAACGTATCGGGCAAGGTGGTGGCCAACTACTGGCTCTCGCACATCTACCCGCCCGAAATCGGCCAGGCACACCGCGATGCGGACATCCACATCCACGATCTGGACATGCTCTGCGGCTATTGCGCGGGCTGGTCGCTGCGCCAGCTGCTGCTCGAAGGCTTCAATGGCATACCGGGCAAGCCCGAGGCCAATCCGCCCAGGCACTTTTCCAGCGCGCTGGGGCAGATGGTGAATTTTCTGGGCACGCTGCAAAACGAATGGGCCGGCGCGCAGGCCTTCAGCTCGTTCGACACCTATCTGGCCCCCTTCGTGTGCCAAGACGGCCTGAGCTACGACGAAGTGCGCCAGGGCATGCAGGAGTTCATCTACAACCTCAACGTGCCCTCGCGCTGGGGCACGCAAACGCCCTTCACCAACCTGACCTTCGACTGGGTCTGCCCGCAAGACCTGCGCGACCAAGTCCCCGTGATCGGCGATGCGGCCATGCCCTTTACCTACGGCGACTTGCAGGCCGAAATGGACATGATCAATCGCGCCTACATCGAAGTGATGAGCGCGGGCGACCGGCGCGGGCGCGCCTTCACCTTTCCGATTCCGACCTACAACATCACCGAAGACTTTCCCTGGGAATCGGAAAACGCCGAGCGCCTGTTCGCCATGACGGCCAAGTACGGCCTGCCTTATTTCCAGAACTTCCTCAACTCCGACATGGAGCCCAACCAGATCCGCTCCATGTGCTGCCGCCTGCAGCTCGACCTGCGCGAGCTGCTCAAGCGCGGCAACGGCCTGTTCGGCTCGGCCGAGCAAACCGGCTCCATCGGCGTGGTCACCATCAACTGCGCGCGGCTGGGCCATCTGCACGCGGGGGACGAAGCCGCCCTGATGGAGCGCCTGGACCGCCTGGCCGACATGGCGCGCGACAGCCTGGAAATCAAGCGCAAAGTGGTGCAGCGGCTGATGGACGATGGCCTCTACCCCTACACCAAGCGTTATCTGGGCACGCTGGGCAACCATTTTTCAACCATCGGCGTCAACGGCATCAACGAAATGGTGCGCAACTTCACGGGTGACGCGGCCGACATCACCCACCCCGAAGGCCATGCCCTGGCCCTGCGCCTGCTCGACCGCCTGCGCCAGCGCATGGTTGACTACCAGCAGGAAACCGGCAACCTCTACAACCTGGAGGCCACCCCGGCCGAAGGCACCACCTACCGCTTCGCCAAAGAAGACAAGAAGCGCTGGCCCGGCATCCTGCAAGCCGGCACGCCAGACAAGCCCTACTACACCAACTCCTCGCAGCTGCCAGCGGGCTTCACCGACGACCCTTTCGAGGCCCTGATCCGGCAAGACGAACTGCAAACGCGCTACACCGGCGGCACCGTGCTGCACCTGTACATGCGCGAACGCATCTCTTCGCCCGCAGCTTGCCGCCAGCTGGTGCGCACGGCGCTGTCGCGCTTTCACTTGCCCTACATCACCATCACGCCCACCTTCTCGATTTGCCCCAAGCACGGCTATCTGGACGGCGAGCACGAGTTCTGCCCCAAATGCGATGCGGAATTGCTGGCGCGCCGCCAGGCGCAGGCAAACGCCAGCCAGCCGCTGGCGCATTGAGCACGGCCTTTGCCCTTCATCTTTTTCACCGCTTAACCCACCCGAGCCGCTGGCTCATCGACTACTTAGAAAGGAGTCATCATGCACACCCGCACCCCCTGCCAACAGGCCAACGCGATCCACCATGCCGCGGCCAACCCCGCTGCCCAGGCCACGGCCCAGGACGCCAGCACCCTGCCCGAGCACGAGCGCCAACGCTGCGAGGTCTGGACCCGCGTGATGGGCTACCACCGCCCCACGTCCGAATTCAACCCCGGCAAGCAAAGCGAGCACCGCGAGCGCAGCCACTTCATCGAGCCCGCCAGCCCAAGCCAGGCGCATGACTAAGCCTCAGCCCACCCACCAGCTCGCGCTTGGCGGGCTGGTGCCCTTTACCACCATCGACTTTCCCGGCCGCCTGGCCGCCGTGCTGTTTTGCCAGGGCTGCCCCTGGCGCTGCAGTTATTGCCACAACCAGCATCTGCAGCCACGCAGCGCCTGCGCCCCAAACAACGCGCTGCAATGGCCGCAGGTGCTGGCCTGGCTGGCCAGCCGCCAGGGTTTGATCGATGGCGTGGTCTTCAGCGGCGGCGAGCCGCTGCTGCAAAAGTGCCTGCCCGATGCCATTGCCGAAGTACGCAGCATGGGTTTTGCCACGGCCCTGCACACCGCAGGCATCTACCCGAAACGGCTGGCTGCCGTGCTGCCCTTGCTGGATTGGGTGGGCTTTGACGTCAAAGCCCCGTTCGATGCTTACGCCCCCATCGTGGGCTGCAATGGCGGCCCTGCCGCCCGCGAATCGCTCCAGCTGCTGCTGGCTTCTGGCGTAGATTACGACATACGCTGCACCGTGCCGCCCGAGTTGGATGCCGCCGCCCAGCAGCGTTTGCAGGCAGAGGTGCTGGCGCTTGGCGGCAAGCCCCCCATCTGGCAAACCTGCCGCCTGCCCGAAGTCCCGAGGGAGCCGGAAACATCCGTCATCCAATGGCACAAGCCTGCAAAAACACCGCTTGCTGCCAGCCCAGCTGTTTGACTCACCTCATTCAATCAGCGCTGCCACTCTGTACGCATTGGCAATGCACCAAGTGCCAACTGCCGCCTTGGCGGCGGGCCTATTCCGCGCATTTATTTCATGCTCAAGGCATTGCCGATCATGCGCGAGGTGATGTCCACAATCTCAATCATGCGCTGGTAAGGCATGCGCGTGGGGCCGATCACGCCTAACGTACCCACCACCTGGCCATTAACAGCATAGGGCGCGCTTACGACTGAAAGTTCCTCCAGCGGCATGGCCTGGTTTTCGCCGCCGATGTAGATGCGGATGCCCGCAGCCTGGCTGGTTTCGTCCAGCAGGC
>JAUMXD010000089.1 GCA_030529305.1 Allobrachymonas sp. | reverse complement strand
TGTGCACGACGTGCAGATCACCAAAGAAGCGCCGAACTATCGGGCGGATTGATGCCTGCTTGACGCCAGCGCCGGAGAGCTCGAATGCGTGGATTGTCCCGTCCGCTGTCCGCCGACACTTCTTCTCCTGCTTTCAACCCCGTTTTTTCATGAAACCGGGCTGAAGCTTGCAGTTGAGCGCGCCATCACAGCATTCGCACGTGTGATTTCTTCTCTTTTTTGCAACTTTCTTGCTCGTTCCGACTAAAACAGGCGCGTTGATCCCTTGCGCTGCACAAAACCCAGCGGACAGTTCAGTGCAGACAGGCCGGTCGCCTCAATAATCTCCTTCGCGCTGATGTACTGCAATTCCGATTCGACGGCATCGGAGGACGGGGGCACCTTCGGCCTTCGGCGGATGAGCAACAGCGCGGGGATACGTTCACCATAACCAAGAGTCGCCATCCAGTGCTGCGCGCTCTGGCGTTCGAACTCGAAAATGTCCGCCTCGTGGTAGCAGATGTGTTGAAACAACTTGTGCCAGACTGCCCCTCGCCGCCGAAGCGCTTGCGCCGCAGGGTTTTCAGGCTGACTTCCATCGGAAGGCAACCTGCCTTTCGGTTATCGCGGGGTAGTGCATCTTCTTCTCCAAGACTGATGACCCCATGACAACGCTGCTCGCCGAAGAAGCCAAGCCTTACGGCGTGACGCCAGCGGCGAACTGCTGCAAGCGCTGCCCCTCGACCCGGGCCTCGGCCAGCAACTGGTTCCAGTCGCCCGGAGGATGGGCGCTTTTCAGCATCTTGCGGAACACCTGGTAAGCATCGTCGCTGCTCTCGTAGGTGCGCTTGGTGTCCTCGTCGTTGACCCACGCGAACACGATCACCTTGCTGAGCGCGTGATAGTGAAAGAACAGCCGGTACTGCTGGAAGAGCTTCGCGCAGAACCAGTGCTTGTGATCGTTGCCAAGGGCCCCACCTTGGCGATACTCCGGCCGGGCCGGATCTTGCGGGACGACATCGAAGGCCAACTTCGTGATGGCCGCCAATAGCTTGCTGGTGTTCTTTTTCACGTTGAGCACATCTCCACCACCCCTTCCGAGCTGCAGCTGATCGCGCGGATCGACCCGATCAAGATTGTCAAGGACGAGGGGCTGGGCGGTGGACTGTGCGTTGACCGACTGGTTGGTGCCTGCAGGCGTATTTGCCAAGCAGGGGCCGTGGATCGAGGCGCTCAACACCATCGTCGGCGCGGCGGGTGGCTACCTGCTGCCGCACCCGACCGAGAAGATTCTGCGCGAGCGCCACCGTTACCCGGTCGCGCCGTGGCGCTGGTGGAACGAGGTGACGCCGGATTTTGTGCTGCCGGTGGATGTCGTGGCGCGCGAGTCGCTGCGCTGGATCGACAAGCCTGCCTACAACCGTGTGTTCGTGGCAGGGCAGGAAACCGGCGTGCTTGACCAGGTCACACGCACCGGCACGGCGGACGATGTGCTGGCACCGATGGTGGTGGATGCGCTTATCACCCAAGCGGCAGCGGCACGGCAGCGCGGTACGGCCATCCTGTCCGACACAGGCCGCCAGATCGAGGTGACGCTGCGCCTGATGACGGAGCTGCTGGACTGGGGCAATGCAGAGCGGGAAAGGGCGGTGCTCCCTCCTTGCGCATCATTGCCATCTTCGTGGTCGTGTTCCTTGAAATTCACCCGTTCCAGTATGGCAACGGACGGCTTTCGCAGGTGCTGACGCCCCTGTTACTGCTGCAAGCGGGTTATGCCTACGCGCTCTACAGCTCTCTGGAAAGTGTGGTCGAGGTCAGCAAGGAAGCCTGCTACTTGGCTCTGCTCTGCGTCAGATGCAGGGCACGATCCGAAGCGACGCGCCAAACTGGCAGCCGTGGTTGCTGTTCTTCCTGCGATCGCTGGCCGAGCAGGTGCGACGGCTGGAAAAGAAAGTCGAACGTGAGAAGATCGTACTGACGGCGCTGCCCGCGTTGTCGTTGCAGATCGTCGAGTTCGCCCGTGAGCACGGACGAATCACGATGACCGAGGCAATCAAGCTCACCGGCGCAAGCCGCAACACTCTGGAGCAGCACTTTCGTGACTTGACCGAGCACCAGCACCTTGAGCTGCAGGGTCGGGGACGCGGCGTGTGATACGGCCTGAAGTAGTCGGACGGTTGGCGCGGCGCATGTGAAGGAGAAGTCGCAGTCCGTTCACGGCTCTCTGCTTCCTTGACCGTGGGTATGTGCGGTTGCGCAAAATTCTTCCCCGCAGTGGAGCGCATGTGAGGAGCCTTCCGGCCGAGTCTGACGGCCGCTTCAGACGCGGGTTTTATTTCCTGTTGGAGTACGATGCTACTGAAAAAATTTTGTGAATCAACAAGTTGCAAAAATATCAGCCAATCCGAAAGGGTTGGCTTTTTTGTTGATGTGTACCGATTATTCCCAAATTGGGAATATCTTTGGGCAAAGCCTTATTGGGCCGTAGAAGCCATGCTGCGTGCACTGAATTGAATACGCGGGCTTGTGTCTCAGAGCGTACGCAGACAAAAGAGAGGCTGTGGCTGGACTCGCCTCAGTTCCAGCGCTGCTGGTAAGAGAAGGTAGGCAGCTTCCAGCCAAAGCGCAGCGCCAGCATGCGAAAGCCAAAGCCCAGCACAAAGCAGATGGCAGTGCCGATGTCGGTATTCACGCCCAGGGCGCGCAAGCTCAGGAAAAGCACGCACACGAACAGCGACACGCTGGCATACAGTTCGCGGCGAAAAATCACGGGCACCTGGTTGCAAAGCACATCGCGCAAGATGCCGCCGCTGATGCCGGTGAGCATGCCGGCCATGATGACGACGATGGTCGGGTAGGGGTAAGCCAGCTTCAGCGCCACATTGCAGCCGATCAGCGAAAAGGCGACCAGGCCCATCGCATCGAGCATGAGAAAGATTTTTTTCATGTGGTGCATGAAGCGGGCCAGCACGGTGGTGGCCAGGCCTGCCAGGATGACCAGATACACGTATTCGGGGTGCTGCGTCCAGCCGATGGGGTAGTTGCCCAGCACCACGTCGCGAATCGTGCCGCCGCCCAGCGCCGTGACGAAGGCGATGACGGCCACACCGAAGATGTCCATATTGCGCTGGCCTGCGGCCAGTGCGCCCGACATGGCCTCGGTCGTGATGGCGACCAGATAGATCACCAGCAGCAGATTGAAGGGGCCGTGAAACAGCTCGTGAAAAACGGGGGCGATGCTTTCGGTCATGGGGCAAGGAGGATGAGCTGGGGAGCAGGCGTGGTGGTGTGGTCAGCGCACGGCGGTCAATGAATAAAGGGCCTGAATAGATCGGCCATTGAAGGGACGCTGGGGCATAGCTTCAGGCCCGGTGGCTGCAAGCCGTCATCGCAAAAGAAGGGGGCTTCAAAGCGCATAGTCTTCGTAATGGCCCGACAGGGCCTTGGTGACCAGGGCGCGCGGCAGGCGGTCGCTCAGTGATTCGGCAAAGTCGAACACGTAGTTGCGCATGAAGACGCCGCGCTTGAAGGCCACGCGCGTGACGCTGCTGCCAAACAAGTGTCCCAGCGGCAGGGCGACTAGACCCGGCTGCGCCTCTTGCATGGCCATTTCGGCCACGATGCCCACGCCCAGCCCGTGCTTGACGTAGGTGATGATGACGTCGGAGTCAATCGCCTCAAGCACCACATGGGGCTGCAGGCGGCGCTGGGCGAAGGCCGTGTCGATTTTGGTGCGGCCGGTAAAGGCCGGGTGGTAGGTGATGAGGGGTTGTTGGGCCAGATCTTCCAGCGTGATTTGCGGTTGCCGGGCCAGGGGGTGCTGCTCGGGCACAACCAGCACGTGCTGCCAGTTGTAGCAGGGCAGAGTCACGAGTTCGGGGTAGTCGGCCAGCGATTCGGTGGCCAGGCCAATGACCACGGTTTCGGTCAGCAGCAGCTCGGCCACTTGCTGCGGCGTGCCCTGGTGCATGCTGATGTGCAGCTTGGGGTAGCGCAGGCGCAGTTGCGCCACCTTGTTGGGCAGGGCGTAGCGGGCCTCGGTATGGGTGGCGGCCATGCTCAGGGTGCCGCTGTCGGCCTGGCTGAACTGTTCGCCAATGCGCTTGAGGTTGGCCACCTCGCGCTGGATGATGTCGATGCTTTTGAGGATGTGCTGGCCCGGCTCGGTGATGCGCTTGAGGCGCTTGCCGTGGCGGGCAAAAATCTCAACGCCCAGTTCTTCTTCCAACTCGATGATGCCTTTGGAAATACCTGGCTGTGAGGTGTAAAGCGCTTTGGCGGCCTCGGTCAAGTTCAGGTTGCGCCGAACGGCCTCTTGCACGAAGCGGAACTGGTGGAGGTTCATGAGTCAGCAACAATCAGCGGGTGGCAGCAGGTGGATTGGCAGGGTGTGGCTGCCGCAAGCAGGAAAGAAAAATGCCGATTTTCTGGCAGGAAGGCCCAAAGATCAATCCAGCAGCCACAAAAAAGCCAGCAAGGCTGCTGGCTGTGAATAGGTGTTTGATGGTCGGAGTGAAAGGATTCGAACCTTCGACCTTCTCGTCCCGAACGAGACGCGCTACCAGGCTGCGCCACACTCCGAAAGCCGAGATTCTAGCCGAATTTGCGTTGGCGCTTGTTGCTTGCCGCTTGCGTTGTTGGCGATGGTGCGGTTGCATGGTGTGGGTGCTTGAGCTTGTTTGCGGTGTCGCTGGCTGAAGAGTCAAATTGCTCTAAGACGATCCTCGAAGAGGCAGTCAACAACCTCCCAATCGCCTAATCCAAAGCATCAAAACGCCCGCCGCATCAGGGCCAGCCACCCACCAGCGCAGGCGCAGCGCGGATAAAATGGCGCATCACAAGCCTGCCAGCGTCACGCCCTGATCTGGCGGGTTTTTTTACTTGGAACAAGAAAGGGGAATACCCATGGCCGAAGTCAAACCGCCCATCACCATGTCCAGCCTGGATTGGGATCGGCTGGATCAACTGCTGGACAACCCGAAATACAGCGATCTGCCCGGCATGGACGCCCTGCGCAGCGAGATGGATCGCGCCAACGTGGTAGAGCCGACCGAGGTGCCGCCCGATGTGGTCACCATGAATTCCACCGTGGCCTTTGTGGACGACAAAACCGGCAAAGAATTTCAGATGACGCTGGTGTACCCCGATGCTGTGAATGGCACGGATACGGTATCCATCTTCGCCCCTGTGGGCAGTGCTTTGCTGGGTCTGTCGGTGGGGCAAACCATCGTGTGGCAGATACCGGGTGGGCGCGAGCTGAACGTGCGCGTGCTCAAGGTCATCCGCCAGCCCGAAGCGATGGGCGAATTCCACCGTTGACTCCATCGCTGATTTAGCCGTTAACTTTGCGGCTCCTCTTACCTTTCACCGCTTTCGCCCAACCTGCCGCCGCGCTTTCTGTTTTATTTGTGCATTGATCTGTAGGTATCTGTAGATTCTTCTCTCCCGCCAAACCGCCATGCAACACGACAAAATCCTCATCCTCGACTTCGGCTCACAAGTCACCCAGCTCATCGCCCGCCGCATCCGCGAAGCGCATGTGTATTGCGAAG
>JAUMXD010000088.1 GCA_030529305.1 Allobrachymonas sp. | reverse complement strand
GCCTGGCCTTGTTGCTGCGCGGGCAGTTGAGCATCACCACCCTGATGACGGTGGCTGTGACCGGCGCCTTCGTGATCGGGCAATGGGCCGAAGCCGCGATGGTGATGGCGCTGTATTCGCTGGCCGAGTGGATTGAGGCGCGTGCAGTCGATCGTGCCCGCAATGCCATCAAGGGCTTGCTGGACTTGGCCCCGGCGATGGCCGAAGTGCGCCAGGCCGATGGCAGCTGGCGCAGCGAACCGGCCCAGGGCATTGCCCAGGGCGCAGTGGTGCGCGTCAAGCCCGGCGAGCGCTTGGCGCTGGATGGCCGTGTGCTTGCAGGGCACAGCGCCATCGACCAGGCTCCTGTGACGGGCGAGAGCGTGCCTGTTGAAAAAGGCCCGGGCGACGAAGTGTTTGCCGGCACCATCAACCAGCACGGCGCACTGGAATTTGAAGTGACCGCACCCGCCAGCGACACGGTGCTGGCGCGCATCATCCACGCGGTGGAGCAAGCGCAGGGCGCGCGTGCGCCGACCCAGCGGTTTGTGGACAAATTCGCTGCCGTGTACACACCGGCCGTGTTCGCCTTGTCGCTGGGTGTGGCCCTGCTGGGGCCCTGGCTGGCGGGCTGGACGTGGCTGCAAGCCGTTTACAAGGCGCTGGTGATTCTGGTCATCGCCTGCCCCTGTGCCTTGGTGATCTCCACCCCCGTCACCGTGGTGAGTGGCCTGGCAGCGGCGGCGCGGCGCGGCATCCTGATCAAGGGCGGCGCGTATCTGGAAGAAGCGCGCAAGCTCACGCACATTGCGCTGGACAAAACCGGCACCTTGACCGAAGGCAAGCCGCACTTGGTGGCTTACGAAATCGTGCGCGCAGGTGTGGATGAGTTGCGCGTGTGGCAGCTGGCTACGGGCATTGCTGCGCGCTCGGATCACCCTGTTTCCAAAGCCATTGCGCAGGGCCTGGCCGACATGGCCGGTGCGCAGCTGGAAGTGAGCGACTTTGCCGTTGAAGCCGGGCGCGGCACCAGCGGCAACATCGAAGGACAGGGGCTGATTCTGGGCAACCACCGCTGGATTCACGAACGCGGGCACTGCTCGCCCGCGCTGGAAGCGCGCATGGCCGAGCACGAGCGCCTGGGCCGCAGCATCAGCCTGCTGGCCGACGAGCAAGGCGTGCTGGCCTTGCTGGTGGTGGCCGATGCCATCAAGCCCGGCTCGAAACAAGCCGTGCAAGAGCTGCAAGCCCTGGGGCTGACTTTGGTGATGCTTACGGGCGACAATCCCGCCAGCGCACAAGCCATTGCCCAAGAGGTGGGCGTCACCCAAGTGCAAGCTGAATTGCTGCCGCAGCAAAAGCTCGAAGCCATGCAGACGCTCAACACCAAAAACGGGCACGCCACCGGCATGGTGGGCGATGGCATCAATGATGCCCCGGCGCTGGCTGTGGCCCGCGTGGGCTTTGCCATGGGGCAGGGCGGCACGCACATTGCCACCGAAGCGGCCGACGTCGTCATCATGAACGACGACCTGCGCCGCGTGGCCGAAACGGTGCGCCTGTCCCAACACGCGCACGGCGTGCTCTGGCAAAACATCACGCTGGCACTGGGCATCAAGGCCGCCTTCTTGCTGCTGGCCATGCTGGGCAACGCCAGCATGTGGATGGCCGTGTTTGCCGATGTGGGCGCAAGTTTGCTCGTGGTCTTCAACGGCCTGCGCGTGCTGCGTTGGCGGGGATGACTTGCGCGTGCTTTGAGGGATCGGGAGTAGCGCGCGTGGCGTGCAGGGTCTGGCGCCGCTTGCTTCAACCCTGTACCGCAATCTGATTGATACAGCTGTTTGCAGGCTGCCTTTGCGGCCTGCGCCAATAGCGCGGCGGCCAAGCAAGCTGTCGTTTGGCCGTGAATGGTTCAATAGGCAGGCATGGTAGGCAGGCATGGAAATCTGCCGTATTGAAAACGCCTGCAAGCCGCGCGCAACCAAACCATATATGCGGATGTTTGGTATGGGCGGCTTGCGCACGACATTTCGCCTTTTTCACGAAGCTCGAGCAGATGCCTACATGGCGTGTGGCAGTTTGGTGCAGGGTCTGGCTGCAAGCATGGCACACGCAGCCATCGTCGTTGCTCATCAGCGCTTGCCCTTTTGCACTGCTTGATGCGACAGCATGCAAAGTTGTTACCTGGGCTTACCGTTGTTTGCCAGTGTCAACAGACAGCAGGATTGCCCCTTCGCATAATGGTTTGGCGGCCTTTGTGCTGCTCCGCAGTGCAGCAGGGCAGTTACAAGGTCAATGGCAGAGCTTGTGTGGCGGGGCATGGGGCTGTCCCCTCCCGCTTCGCAAGCCGAATGGGCCAGACGCTGCACTGGCGCTGTCTTTGTTCTTCGGCAACAAGGGGGAATCATCATGAATCAACGCAACACCTTTCGCTCGGCACTTGTTTTGACCACTTTGTGCGCGGCTGCTGCCACGGCCTTTGCCCAAGGCTCGGCCGCACCCAGAAAAAGCGGCGCGCGCAAGGGCTACAAAAGCGCAGCCCAGCACGAAGCGGCTGCGGCACGCGCCAGCAAATTCAGCGAGCAAAATGGCGAGCGTTACGTGCGCAATGCCTTGGCGCGCTGCCAGCGCTTGCCCGAGGGCTACAAGCAAGCCTGTGAAGAACGCGTGCGCGGTGCGGGTACCCATACCGGCAGCGTAGAAGGCGGCGGCATCTTTCATGAAACCGAAGTGCGCGGCGATTTGCTGCCGAGCGGCGATCAGGCCATGCCAAGCAAGCCCCAACCCGTGCAGCCCAAACCCATGATGCAGCAGACCATGCCAAGCACTGATGCAGGCGCACCGCTCATGAACCCGGAGCCAGCCAAGCAGCAGTAAGCACGGTATGGCATTTTGCTGTGCCCATTGCCCAAGCCCCCGCCAAGGGGGCTTTTTGTTGCTTTTGATGATTAGGTAGGTTGCGTCAAGCCAGCTTTGTTGCGCAGCAGCTGGACAAATTGCTGGCGTTGGGCCTCGTCGGCAAAGGCGCTGTGCGGTACGGCGTGAAAGTGCCCGCGGCCAATTCGCACCACCACAAAGCCACGTAGGTCATCGTCCACTTGGCGCACCTCGCTGTAGTTGAACACGGTGTGGCCGTAGTGGCCAGCGTGATAGAGGCCGTCTTCGCGAATTTCCAGCACGTTGTCGCCTTCGATCAGGGTGTTGATGGTGTGCCGCATGAGGCGATAAATCAAATGGGGGCGCAGGCAGGTGGCGTAGAGCATGACCAGATAAGCGCCCAGCAGCATGGCCCAGCGCATCCAGCCCAAGTCGTGGATCAAGGGCATTTCACCGGGCTCGAACCAATCGGTGATGCCGTTGTTCAAAAGTTTGCCTGTCTGAAGAAAAAAGTAGGCCGCCAGTACCAGAAAAGGCAGCAGCACCAGCGCGTCGCCCAGCCGAATCAGGCGAATGAGCGGCTGGCCGCGGTAGATCTGTTTGGACAAGGCGGAAGCCAGAGCTTTGCGTGCAGGGCTGTTATCTACGAGGTAGCGAACTTGCATGGTTGAGTGGTGCGTGTTACTGCAGGGTGAATGTTGCTTGGCAGCGCGCGGCGAGCGAGCTTGATTGAACGGGGTGAAGCAAGAGTGTATGGGCCTTGCAAAAACGCCCGGAGCGGTAAGGCTGCCGGGCGTTGGGGCTGTGGTGGTGAACACCGAGCGCTTTATTTATGAAGCAGACTTGTCGCTCCCCAACTGTGGCAATGCCGACGCGGTGCCAAGCGAGAGCAGCCCTGTCTGCGCATAAATGCCCAGCTTGTTGCGCGTATCGACAATGTCCAGATTGCGCATGGTGAGCTGGCCGATGCGATCCAGCGGGGTAAAGGCGGCGTTTTCCACCTTTTCCATGCTCAGGCGCTCGGGGTGGTAAGTGAGGTTGGGCGATTCGGTGTTAAGAATCGAATAGTCGTTGCCTCGGCGCAGCTCAAGCGTGATTTCGCCCGTGATGGCGCGCGCCACCCAGCGCTGTGCCGTTTCGCGCAGCATGAGCGCTTGCGGATCGAACCAGCGGCCTTGGTACAGCAGGCGGCCCAGGCGCAGGCCGTTGATGCGGTATTGCTCGATGGTGTCTTCGTTGTGGATGCCCGTCACCAGCCGCTCGTAAGCGATGTGCAGCAGGGCCATGCCGGGCGCTTCGTAAATGCCGCGCGATTTGGCTTCGATGATGCGGTTTTCGATCTGGTCGCTCATGCCCAGGCCGTGGCGGCCGCCGATGCGGTTGGCTTCGAGGAACAGGGCCACGGGGTCGGGAAAGGTTTGGCCGTTCAGGGCCACGGGCACGCCTTCTTCAAAGCGCACGCGCACTTCTTCGGGCTGGACTTCAACTTCGGGCTTCCAGAAAGCCACGCCCATGATGGGGTTGACGATGCGGATGCCGCTGGAAAGCTCTTCCAGATCTTTGGCTTCGTGCGTGGCGCCCAGCATATTGCTGTCGGTGCTGTAGGCTTTTTCAGCGCTCATCTTGTAGCTGTGGCCGTGGGCGTTCATGAAGGCGCTCATTTCGGCGCGGCCGCCCAGCTCGTGGATGAAGGCCTGATCCAGCCAGGGCTTGTAAATGTGCAGCTGCGGGTTGGTGAGCAGGCCGTAGCGGTAGAAGCGCTCGATGTCGTTGCCCTTGTAGGTGCTGCCATCGCCCCAGATGTTGACATCGTCTTCTTTCATCGCGGCCACGAGCATGGTGCCTGTGACGGCGCGGCCCAGCGGCGTGG
Source organism: Allobrachymonas sp. (assembly GCA_030529305.1). The sequence goes on along the minus strand of JAUMXD010000088.1, from coordinate 817 downwards.
TGTTGAAGTAGGCGATGCCGCCGGTGTGAACGTGGAAGGCCCCGCACTGGATGGCGGCAATGCCTTCGTGTGCGAGCTGGGCGCGGCAGTCAATCAGGCGGGCTTTTTCGGCGCCGTATTCCATCGCCTTGCGCGGAATGGCTTCGTAATCGGTCTCATCAGGTTGGCCGAGGTTGGCGGTGTAGGCGTAGGGTACGGCGCCTTTTTGGCGCATCCACAGCAAAGCGGCCGATGTATCCAGGCCGCCCGAGAAAGCGATGCCTACTTTTTGCCCAGCGGGCAGGGATTGGAGAATGGTGCTCATAAAGTGCGAGAGTGCGTTGAAAAATACTGAATAAGGGGAAGGGTGTATTGCAACAGCTGGGAATTATGCACGGCACTGCGCAGCGCTTACGGGCGTGTTTTGAGCAATGTGCAGAGGTGGATTATCAGCAAGCAGGGCAGATACGGTTCAAGATAAGAGCGATCAAACGATGATGCCGCCGCCCAGGCACACCTCGCCGTCGTACAGCACGGCGCTTTGGCCGGGCGTAACGGCCCATTGCGCTTCGGCAAAGCGCAGCTGCCAGATGACGGTTTCGCATTTGGCAGCGTCATTGGGCTGCAGCTCACAAGCCGCATCCTGCTGGCGGTAGCGCGTTTTGGCCGTATAGCTTCCGGCCTCTGGGGCGATTCCGGCGCACCAGCTGGCGTTGTCAAACGTCAATTCGTGCGAGAGCAGCCAGGGGTGGTCATGCCCTTGCACGGCGTACAGGGTGTTGGTGGCCATGTCTTTGCGGGCCACGAACCAGGGGGCGTGCTCGCCGCCGCCACGCTG
>JAUMXD010000087.1 GCA_030529305.1 Allobrachymonas sp. | reverse complement strand
GCTTGGCGCTGGCCACGTAGGCGTTGCCGGGGCCGGTGATTTTGTCGACCTTGGGCACAGTCTGCGTGCCATAGGCCAAGGCAGCAATGGCTTGCGCGCCGCCAATGGTGAAGGCGCGGCTCACGCCCGCCACATAGGCCGCAGCCAGCACGAGCGGATTGCGTTCGCCATGTGCGGGGTCGGGGCGCTGGGCATGGATGGCACCATCATCTACACCGCCCGCGGCTACGCTGCCACGCACGGGGGTGGGCACGACCATGATGATTTCTTCCACACCCGCCACGTGTGCGGGCACAGCATTCATGATCAGGCTGCTGGGGTAGGCGGCTTTGCCGCCAGGCACGTAGATGCCCACGCGATCCAGCGGGGTGACTTTCTGGCCCAGCAGGCTGCCGTCGGCATCGCGGTAGCTCCAGCCCTCGCCCGTGTGTTTTTTCTGCACCTCGTGGTAACTGCGCACGCGCTGGGCAGATGCCTGCAAGGCGTTTTGCTGCTCGGCGGGCAGGCTGTCAAAAGCATGCTTGAAGTCGGCTTGGGTCAACTCCAGCGCCTGCATGCTGTCGGCCTGCAAGCCATCAAAGCGCGCGGTGTACTCAAGCACGGCGGCATCGCCTCGCGTGCGCACGTCGGCCAGGATGTCAGCCACGCGCTGTTCAATGGCGGCGTCGGTGTCTGCGCTCCAATGCAGGCGGCGGGCAAAGGCGGCTTCGAAATCGGGCTGGGTAGTGCTCAGCCGCAGGGGCTGGGCTTGCAAAAGAGCAGGGGGGGTGGGGGTCAAAGTATCCATATTCCCATTGTAGGAATAAGCCCGCAAGAATAGAAGGCCACAGATGCCTATCCCTATGGCTGGCATCCCTATCGCTGCTGACGATGCAGCACACGCAATGATGAGGCATGCAGCAAAACAGGATGTCCATCTTCCCAAACAGCGAAGTGGCTCCGTTCCTAGCCCATTCATGGATGCGATTTGCCCAATGCAAACTGCACGCATCTGCCATTCAAACACCCGTGAAGAACTTGCAAGCAAGCCCTGACAACCGCACCCCAATTGGGGAATCATGCTATATTTGACAAGATTACTCGGGCATTTACCCCTATTCCCTTTGTGGGGACAGGGGCTGAAGCCAAGGTTCCGTATCCCCAAACAGCATGACAGCTATCATCGGCCGCCGTTTTCGGCTTGGTGACCAGCTGCAATTGCTTGCTCTCAACCAGGCCGAAACAAGAAAGAGCCACCATGCGATTGACCACCAAAGGACGCTTTGCCGTAACCGCCATGATTGACCTTGCCTTGCGCATGGGATCAGGCCCAGTCACGCTGGCAGCCATCAGCCAGCGCCAGCGCATTTCGCTGTCGTATCTGGAACAGCTGTTTGGCAAGCTGCGCCGCAACAAGCTGGTGGAATCCACACGCGGCCCCGGCGGCGGCTACACGCTGGCCCAAAAGGCGGCCGAAATCACCATCGCCGATATCGTGCTGGCCGTGGACGAACAACTCGACGCCACCAACTGCGGCGGCAAAGAAGACTGCATGGGCCACGCAGGCGGCCCGTGCATGACCCACGATTTGTGGACGGCATTGAACGATCGCATGCTCGACTTTTTGCGCTCCGTCACCCTGCAAAAGCTGGTGGACGAGCAATTGGCCAAAGGCTTGCAGATTGAAGAAAAACCCCTGGTGCGCAAACCCATTGCCACCACCCCGGTGCTCAAACCCATTCGCGTCAACGCCCCCAATTCGGTGTTTGCGCTGAGCAGCGGCAATTTCCAGAGCAAATCGTAAGGCTCAGTCGGCACTTGACTTTTTTCTCTTTTCCCATAACTACATGAGTGATATGACACCCCACTTCCCCATCTACCTGGATTACGGCGCCACCACCCCCGTTGACCCCCGCGTGGTTGACGCCATGATGCCCTGGCTGTACGAACACTTCGGCAACGCCGCCAGCCGCAGCCACGCCTGGGGCTGGGAAGCCGAAGCCGCCATCGAAAAAGCCCGTGGCCATGTGGCCGATCTCATCAATGCCGATCCGCGCGAAATCGTCTGGACCAGCGGTGCCACCGAGTCGGACAACCTCGCTATCAAAGGTGCCGCGCACTTCTACCAAAGCAAGGGCAAACACCTGATCACCGTCAAGACCGAGCACAAAGCCGTGCTCGACACCATGCGCGAGCTGGAACGCCAGGGCTTTGAAGTGAGCTATCTGGACGTGCAGGAAAACGGCCTGCTCGACCTGGAGGTGTTCAAGGCCGCCATTCGCCCCGACACGACTCTGGCCAGCGTCATGTTCGTGAACAACGAAATCGGCGTCATTCAAGATATTGCCGCCATCGGCGCCATCTGCCGCGAAAAAGGCGTGCTGCTGCATGTGGATGCCGCGCAAGCCACCGGCAAAACGCCTATCGACGTGCAAGCCCTGCCCATCGACCTGATGAGCCTGGCCAGCCACAAAAGCTACGGCCCTAAAGGCATTGGCGCCCTGTACGTACGCCGCAAGCCGCGCGTACGATTGGAAGCCCAAATGCACGGCGGCGGGCACGAGCGCGGCATGCGTTCGGGCACCCTGCCCACCCACCAATGCGTGGGCATGGGCGAAGCGTATCGCCTGGCCAAACTCGAAATGGACAAAGACTACGAGCACGCCCGCCGTTTGCAGCAACGCCTGCTCAAGGGACTGACAGCCATTGACCAATCCTTCGTCAACGGCGACATGGAACGCCGCGTGCCGCACAACCTCAACATCAGCTTCAACTTTGTCGAGGGCGAATCGCTCATCATGGGCATGAAGGACATTGCGGTTTCCAGCGGCTCGGCCTGCACCAGCGCCAGCCTGGAGCCCAGCTACGTGCTGCGCGCCCTGGGCCGCAGCGATGAACTGGCCCACAGCAGCCTGCGCATGACGATTGGCCGCTTCACCACCGAAGAAGAAGTTGACTACGCCATTGCCAGCATCACCGAAAACGTGGCCAAGCTGCGCGAACTCAGCCCCCTGTGGGAAATGCACCAGGAGGGCGTTGACCTGAGCACCATCGAATGGGCCGCCCACTGAAGCACTGGCCACGCAAAGGGGCACGGCTCAACGCCCGGCAGTGGCGTGCCTGGCAAGGGCTGGCGCTGGCCGGGCTTCTGGCAGCCGCCGCCCCGGCGCACGCCTACCGCCATGCGGCCTGCCTCATGATGGGACGCATCGAACACGTCGAGCGCCAGCCCCTGCAGGAAGTGCTGCTGCGCGTGCAGCTGCAGGGCGTGAGCGACAACAACGTGCAGCCCAACGAGGTGGAGTGCGCCAAGGTTTTTCGTGTGGGATCGCGCCTGTGGGTGAGCCTGCACAGCACCGCATTTGCCGATGCCCGGCTGCCCAAAGTGGGCGAACAGGCATGGCTTTCGCTGCGCTACACGAGCACCAGCAATGCTCTGCGCAAATATGAATGGATCACGCGACAAGCGTATATGGAGAGAAAAGATGGCATACAGCGACAAAGTGATTGATCATTACGAAAACCCACGCAACGTCGGCAGCTTTGACAAAGGCGACGACACCGTGGGCACTGGCATGGTGGGTGCGCCTGCCTGTGGCGACGTGATGAAGCTGCAAATCAAGGTGAACGCCGAGGGCATCATTGAAGACGCGCGCTTCAAAACTTATGGCTGCGGCTCGGCCATTGCCTCAAGCTCGCTCGTCACCGAATGGGTCAAAGGCAAAACGCTGGACGAAGCCGCCGCGCTCAAAAACAGCGTCATCGCCGAAGAGCTGGCCCTGCCGCCGGTGAAGGTGCACTGCTCCATCCTGGCCGAAGACGCCATCAAGGCCGCCATTGCCGATTACCGCAAGAAGCAGGGCTGATCGCTTCGCCTGCGTCACCGCGCAAATAATGGAGTTGGTTCATCATGGCTTTGGAACACGCCCAGCCCGCACAAGCCGTTGATGTGCGCCCACTGGGCAGCGCCACCTTGGCTCAAACCAAGTCAAGTGCGCTGTTCAAATCCGAACAGCTGGAAGTGGTGCGCATCGTCTTGCTGAAAGGGCAAACGCTGCCCAGCCACCAAGTGCCTGGCGAAATCACCCTGCAGTGCATCGAGGGCGTGGTGGACGTGCAATCCAGCATCGCCTCGGCGGATGAGCAGTTCGCCAGTTGCCGGGGCGGCTGCAACGCCGTGATCTGGCCGCGGCCTGTGCCCAGCACCACCACACGCCTGCAGGCCGGCGAATTGATGTACCTGCCGGGCGAGGTGCCCCATGCCTTGACGGCGGTCGAAGACACTTCCGTGCTCGTTACCATCGTGCTGCCCATTCGCAGCGAAGCAAAAGTGGCCAACTAACTGGTCTCTGCGCGCCTCTCGTTCAGAGTCACAATCAGGGGCGGGAAGTGGCGACTTTGCTGCCGCAATCGAGATTAACTGCCGATCGATCGGCTCTGGCAAGAAGCAAGCCTTTGTCCAGTGTGCAGCACGCCGCGCCCCGCGCCCCAAGCATTTCGGTTACGGGATGGACGCGAATACAGGTGAACTAAGACAGCACAGCCCACAACTTTCAAAGCTTGCAGCCTATTTGCATAAACTCCGCAACCCCAAGCCATCCCTCAAGGAAACACGCCATGAACATCACCCTCACCCCTGCGGCTGCCCGGCACGTGCAAAAGTCACTCGCCAAGCGCGGCAAAGGGCTGGGGGTGCGTTTGGGCGTTAAAACCACGGGCTGCTCGGGCCTGGCCTACAAAATCGAATACGTGGACGACATCGCGCCCGAAGACCTGGTGGTCGAGGCCCACGGCGTCAAACTCGTGGTGGACCCAAAGAGCCTGGCCTACCTCGATGGCACCGAGCTCGACTACGTGCGCGAAGGGCTGAACGAAGGCTTCAAATTCACCAACCCCAACGAGCGCGACCGCTGCGGTTGCGGCGAATCTTTCCGGGTCTAAAGCACTCTTCGGCTGCGCCACTTCCTGCGCCTGACTTGGGCTCCGCCTCAACACCCGGCCTATCAGCGATTGCTGGCTGGATGACCACGCTGCCCTGGCGCCAAGCAAGCCACCGCTGCCACCCCCGCAACAACTCCAGCAGCTTGACGCCTGCGCCTCTCTCCACCCCTTTCAACACGCAGCCACCTTTCCTGCCCAATACCCCAACAAGCTGCCCCGTATCCTTCTGATTTTTCGCCTTGGCTTCAGCCTCGGTTTTCTCACCCCTCTTTTGCCCCTACCCGCCATGAACCTGCAAGACGACGACTTTGCCCTGTTTGACCTGCCCCGCCAATTTGCGCTGGACGCCGCACAAATCGACGAACGCTGGAAAACCTTGCAGCGCCAAGCCCACCCCGACAAATTCGCCGCCCACGGCGCAGCCGCCCAGCGCCTGGCCCTGCAATGGTCGGTGCGCATCAACGAGGCCCGCCAACGCCTGCGCGACCCGCTCAAGCGCGCCACCTATCTGTGCGAGCTGAACGGCCAGGCCATCGAAGCCGAAAGCAACACCGCCATGCCCGCCGACTTTTTGATGCAGCAAATGCAATGGCGCGAAGAGCTGGACGAAGCCGACACCCCCGCCC
>JAUMXD010000086.1 GCA_030529305.1 Allobrachymonas sp. | reverse complement strand
CCACGGCCAGATGCGGCACAAAGCGCAGCAAAAAGGCAAACACCGGGTGGTTGGCAATTTGCGAATGCACCACAAAAATCGCATTGGCTGGCGTCATCAGGCCGATGAGCAAGCCATCCAGAAACGATTCGTGGTTGGCCACGATCAGCGTGCGCTCGTTTTGGAAAACGCTCATGTCGCCGGTGCGCTCCACCCGGAACAAGACTTTGAGCAGTGTGCGCAAAATGATTTTGAGCATGGATGGCTTTCTTTGGCTTTGGATGAAATCGCTTGTGGGCAAGGTGGGGGGCGTGGCGCAGCTTGAATTTGAAAAAGCCGATGCGCTGGCCAACCCGTGCGTTCAGATCGGGAGCATGCCAGAGAATGAGAGGCTGCCCATCAGGCAATTGCCCAGGTGCAGGGGCGTGCACTGCTCGGCATCAAGAATTGATACCGCCCGGGGATGCTGAACTGCCAAAGCGTCGCTGATGCGCCCTTTGGCCGGCGCAAGCGTGGAGATACTTCCTTCTTACGGTGCCAGCTGTTTGCGGCAGGCAGGCCGCAGGCGGAGGCAGGATGCACGTGTAGCAGCGCTGCCGCTGAACGGGCTTGTGTTTGATTGCTTGCCAGGCAGCGCAATTGCAAGGCTCTTGCAGCCACAATGCAAAAGCCTTGCAAAGGTGGTTTGAAGCATGCCAGTTGGCGCGTTCAAACCATGCGCATTCGGCCCAAGCCCCTATAAAAAAACCGCAGCGCAGGGCTGCGGTTTTTGCTTGTTGGGTCATCTGCAACTGCCTGTTGCCGCCTGTCTCAGGCAGCCTGCCTGAAAGGCGCGGCAGCTGTTAGGCTGGACAGCTTTACAGATTCGGCCGCTGCGCTTGCACCATCTTCATGGCCGAGGCAATCAGGGTCGAGACTTCCGTCATGTTCGATGGCACCACGAGCGTGGTCGAAGCGTCTTGCGCAAGCTTGCCATAGGCTTCCACCGCGCGCTCGGCCACTTTGAGTTGCACGGCCTGCTCGCCGCCGGGTTGGCGAATGGCCTGGCCCACGCGCTCCAGCGCTTGCGCGGTGGCTTCGGCCACGGCCAGGATGGCGGCGGCTTCACCTTGCGCGTTGTTAATTTGCGCCTGCTGCTCGCCTTCGGATTTGGCGATGGCGGCCTGCTTCTGGCCCTCGGCCAGGTTGATCTGTTCCTGGCGCTTGCCTTCGGAAGTGGCAATCACCGCGCGCTTTTCGCGCTCGGCTGTGATCTGCGCCTGCATGGCGCGCAGGATGTCGGCCGGTGGCGTCAAATCCTTGATTTCGTAGCGCAGCACTTTCACGCCCCAGTTGAGCGCGGCTTCGTCAATGGCGTTGACGACCTGAGCGTTGATTGAATCGCGCTCTTCAAAAGTGCGGTCCAGCTCCAGGCGGCCGATGACCGAACGCAGCGTGGTTTGCGCCAGCTGCGTAATCGCCATCACGTAGTTGCTGGAGCCGTAGCTGGCGCGCATGGCGTCGGTCACTTGAAAGTACAAAATGCCATCCACCTGCAGCTGCGTGTTGTCGCGCGTGATACAGATCTGGCTGGGCACGTCCAGCGGGATTTCTTTCAGGCTGTGGCGGTAGGCCACCTTGTCGATGAAAGGCACCAGAAAGTTCAGCCCCGGGTTGAGCGTGGCGTGGTATTTGCCCAAGCGTTCAACCACCCAGGCGCTTTGCTGGGGCACGACCTTGACGGTTTGGGTGATGAACAGAACCACCACCACCGCCAGCACGAGGACATAAAACAGAGAGTTCACGTGATCCACTCCTTTCCAAGAGAGAGCTTGTTTCAAAAAAGAAAGCGTTTGCCGCGTTAAGGTATCCAGGTTGATCAAGCCAGGCATCAAACCGAAGGGGCGGGCGGCGCTTCGGCCTGCAACACCAACTGGTTATGGCGAATGTCGATCACCACATGCCGGCCGGGCTGCTGCGGGGCGGCTGGGTCGGCCGCAATGGCGCTCCAGACCGCACCGCGGTACGACACGTTGGTGGTGCCGTCGCGCAGCCAGGTTTGCACCAGCACGGTGCCGCCAATATCCAGCCGGTTGAAGGTGGCGTTGGGGGCAGCGTCTGCCGCCAGCTGGGCGAGTTGTGCTGGCTTTTTGCGGCTGCACCACAGGTACCAGATCAGCACGCCGACCATGCCCACGGCTGAAGCAATGGTCATTTGCAGCGTGGGGTTCAGCCCCAGGTGGGCGGCCACAGCGCCTGCGGCTGCGCCCAGCGCAATCACCAGCAGATACACCGTGCCGGTGAACATTTCAGCGCCGACCAGTACGCCGGCGGCAACCCACCAAAACATTGCTTCATGCATCCGTGCTTTCCTCCTGTTTTGGGTTGAAAAAGCTGGCTTTACAAGCCAGCAGAAGATGAGGGCAAGTATGGCACAGCAGGCGCGTTTCAAGGGGCTGAGCATGCGCTTTGTGCAGCGCTTGCCTTCACCCAAACGGATGGGCTGCGTACACCGTTCAGGCAGGTAGCCAGCGGGTGCTTGATGTGAAAGGTGGCTGGCGCAATTGAATGGGGTATGTGAGCGACGCAGACCTTGCACGGCCACAGCGTAACTGCGCCGCGTGGCCCTGATCTCCTGATCTGTGTGGCAGCTGATTACGGCATCCAGCGTGATTGGGGTTCGCTTTTTGACTGCGCAGCAGGCACCACTTGACTTATTGCGGCGGCTTGTTTTTGAGTTGTTGCAGCACGGCGAAGGGGTGCGGCTGCTCGTCGATGCGCACGCTGTCGTCTTGCAGGCTGGCGGCAGGTTGGCAGTCGGCATGGCGCGGCGCAAAAGGCAGGGCCATGATGAGCTCGTCTTCGATCAGTTCCAGCAAATCGAAGTGGCGGCTGATCACGAGCACGTCTTCTTCCAGTTCTTCATCCAGCCGCGCGGCGGTGGCCTCGTCTGGCGCGAAGCGAAAGGCGCGCTGCACCTGCAGGGGCTCGGGCATGGCTTGCAGGCAGCGCTGGCATTCGAGCGTGAGCGGCACTTCGGCCTGCAATTCCAGCCACACCTCTTGGCTTTGGCCGGGGGGCTGGCGCGTGCTGCACTGCGCTTGCCAGCTGATGAGGGTGTCGCCAACACTAGCCGCGCAGGCACTGGCCAGGCGCGGCAATTCGTGCAAAGGCGTTTGGCCTTGCAGCGCAGCGCCCGCATCAGCCAAAGTGGCAATGGGCAGGCGGCGCGGATCGTGTTCAAAGGCGGAAGGGGACTGAGGGTTTTGCGGATTCATGGTGGGCAGTGTAGGGCTTGTTGCGGCGATTTGGAAAAAAGGCGGGGCAAGAAGCGCTATGAGGCATCGGCCCATCATCGGCAAACGCCAGGGCGCGGGACGTGGCTACGGTAGTACCGCGTGGGTGAGGGGTGCCGTGGCCGCAGCGCCAAGAGGCGGCGCATGCTTCGCACACGAGTGCTTGGATCGCAGCGCCTGTTCATCAAGGATGCAAGGATGAAATTTCCTGCGGCTTGGCACAGGGTGTAGCACAGGGTGCACATCGCGCGGGGCCGTGCCATGCGGCGTCATGGCTTGGCTCTTGCTTCGTAATCACGTTGATTGACGCATGCCGCGCGGCGCTGCTTGCTCACTGGCAGCGGCATGCCAGCGCGCGGCTGGGCGACATTGCGCGACAATGCGCTTCTTTCTTTGTTTGGCATCGTTTTATTGGCAGGCGCCATGTCTTTTTCTGATTCAGCTGCTGCGGGCGCAGCAAGGCCTTCATCAGCGCCCCCATTGATTTTGGCTTCCACCTCGCCCTATCGGCGCGAATTGCTGGCGCGTTTGCGCCTGCCTTTTAGCTGCGTGGCTCCGGCGGTGGACGAAAGCCGCTTGCCGGGCGAGGCGCCTGCCGATCTGGCACAGCGCTTGGCCTTGGCCAAAGCGCAGGCCGTGGCGTGTTTGCATCCGGGTGCGGTTGTGATCGGGTCTGACCAGGTGGCCGATTTGCAGGGCGAGCCGCTGGGCAAGCCGCACAGCCACGAAAAAGCCTTTGCGCAACTGCAGCGCCAGCGCGGGCAAACCGTGCTGTTTCACACCGCTGTGGCTGTGGTGCGGCAAGACGCGGGCTTGGCCCTGACGGATATCGCCACTATTCGCACCTGCTTTCGCAGCGCGGCTGACGGCATGAGCGACGCGGCCATTGAAGCCTATTTGCAGGCCGAGCAACCGTACGACTGCGCAGGCAGCATCAAGAGCGAAGGGCTAGGCATTGTGCTGATGGCCAGCATCGACAACGACGACCCGACTGCGCTCATCGGCCTGCCGCTGATGCGCACCTGCACCCTGCTGCGCGCGGCGGGCGTGCGACTGTTGCCCCCAGCGCTTGCGCCCAAGGAGCCCGCATGACGACGCCCGGCACGCTCTACCTGGTGCCCGCTCCGCTGGACTTTGGCTGTGACGGCGCTGAGCCCTTGCCACCCGTGAGCGATGTGCTGCCGCAAGCCACCTTGCAGCACATGGCCCGCTTGCCGCATTGGGTGTGCGAAAACGCGCGCACGCTGCGCGCCTTGCTCAAGCGCGTGCACGCGGTGCAGCCTTTGGCGCAGCCCCTGCAAAGCCTGGATATTCAAGAAATTCCCCGTGCTTGGCACAAAAAAGGCGACCATCGCGGCGCACCGGATATGCCCGTGGCGCGCACTTTGCTGGCCCCTGCCCTGCAAGGGCAAGACATGGCACTGGCCAGCGAAGCGGGCATGCCCGCCGTGGCCGACCCCGGCGCATCGCTGGTGCGGGCCGCGCACGCGCTGCGCATTCCCGTGGTGCCGCTGGTGGGGCCATCGTCCATCTTGCTGGCGCTGGCCGCCAGCGGCTTGAACGGGCAACACTTTGCCTTTCACGGCTATCTGCCGCAAGATGCAGCAGCACGCGCCAAGCGTCTGCAAGAACTGGAGCGCACAGCCATTGCCACGGGCCAATCGCAATGGTGGATTGAAACGCCCTACCGCAACCAGGCCCTGTTGCAGCACGCGCTGCAGGTGCTGCGCCCCACCACCTTGCTCTGCGTGGCCAGCGGCCTGACGCTGCCGCAAGGCCGGGTGCTGACCCGCTCCGTCAAAACCTGGAGCGAGCAGAATCTGGCCGCAGATCTCAAACAGTTGCCTGCGATATTTGGCTTGGCCAGCGATGGCGAATGAGTTTAGGCGTCTCGTCTGTTGGCGGCAGGCTTGTTGAAGGCGCTGGCGGGATTTGCTTTTTCCGGGCTTGTATGCGGCCAGCCTATTTGATGCCCCCTTTTGCAAAAGCCAACTGTGCGATCGGCGCATGCAGCCACTTCACGCGTATGCGTTGCGCCCGTGTATTAGTTTCGTGTAGTAGTTATTCAATGCGCCACTGCTTGCACAATGCGCTTGGCCTACGGGTAGTATTGATTGCAAAAAGAACTTAAGGGCTGTTCAAAGAAAGAGTGGCTGCGTCTGTGATGGTGCTGCCGCGCAATGCCCGATCAATAATATTTGGGGCAAGTTCGGCTGGAAACACTGGCTTGTTGAGCAAGAGGCGTGGATAACGCCGCATGAATAGCTCCGCTGAGTGCCAGGTTGTGCATCAGCTGTGTTGAGCATGTTTCATGATTTGATTCAAACCCAAAAGAAGTCGGCAAGATCGAAAAAGAAATGTCAACACCCACCCATCGCATGCCACACCCTGCCCCGCCCACCCTGACCCTGGCCGACATGCTCTACACCCAGGGCTTCGACCCGCGCCCCGTGCAGGCCGCGGCCTGTGTGCCCACCGGCACGCACACGCTG
>JAUMXD010000085.1 GCA_030529305.1 Allobrachymonas sp. | reverse complement strand
GCCGAAAAAGCTCGGCACCAGAATGAACAGTCGACGAAATAAATAGGAAAGCATGGGATGAGGGCTCCAACACCGAGCGCCACAAAAAAGAATATCCGCGTGGCTTGCGCGCACGCGGGCGGTCGAGGGGCGAAGTTTAACTCACACAGTTTGTAGCAAGTTTTGCCAAACCACACAGCGCCAGGCAGTAATCGAAACGCCTGCCTTTTCCCCTCTGTAAAGGCTTTGGTTCGCTAGTCGCCCGCGCCTGAAGTACGCCTTGGCATGAAGTTGCGCATGGTCAAAACGACAGGCATGCTCATCCGAACAGGAGCTGCCACATCAACCAACAGCATGAAACAAGCTGGCCCCACTGAAGGCGACATGGAGTCGCTGCAAGTGGGGCCAGCAACTGTTTTACTTGCTCAGGCCAACAGCCTCGAAGTTGTAATCACCAAACGGGCTGATCTTGAAGCCTTCCACCTCCTTGCGCATCGGCTGGTTGGTCACCGAGTGGGCAATGGTCGTCCAAGGCAGATCGCGTTTGAAGATGACTTGCGCCTGCTCGTACATGGCCGTACGCTGGGCCTGATCCAGGCTGTTGCGCGCAGCAACGACCTGCTCGTCAAACTCCTTGTTGCAATAGCGCGCGTAGTTGTTGCCATCAGTCGAAGCACATGTCAGCAACACGCCCATGAAGTTATCAGGGCTGGCGTAGTCGCCGGTCCAGCCGATGAGGGTCGCGTCGTGCTCGCCCTTGCCAATGCGCTTGAGGTACTCGCCCCATTCGTAGGTCACGATCTTGGCCTTCACGCCGATCTTGGCCCAGTCGGCCTGGATCATTTCGGCCATCAACTTGGCATTGGGGTTGTAGGGGCGCTGCACGGGCATGGCCCACAGGGTCAGCTCAAAGCCGTTGGGCAGGCCAGCTTGCTTGAGCAACTCTTTGGCTTTTTCCGTGTCGTGCGGTGCGTTTTTAACGCTCTTGTTGTAGCCCCACAAGCTGGGCGGCATGGGGTTGCTGGCCTCTTGCGCCTCGCCCTGGTACACCGCGTCGATGATGGCTTTGCGGTTGATGGCCATGTCCAGCGCTTCACGCACTTCGCGCTTCTTCAGCTCGCCTTTTTGGGTGTTGTAGGCCAGATAGCCGACGTTGAAGCCGGGTGCCTGATCCATCTTGAGCGCGGCGTCGCTGCGCATGGCAACCAGATCGTTGGGCTTGGGGAAAGACATGATGTGGCACTCGCCCGCCTTCATTTTCTGGAAGCGCACGGCCGCATCGGTGGTGATGGCAAAAATCAGGTTATCCACCTTGGGCAGGCCCGCTTTCCAGTACGCCTTGTTGGCGCTGTAGCGAATCTGCGCGTCTTTCTGGTAACGCTCGAACACGAAGGGGCCAGTGCCCACGGGCTCCTGGTTGAGCATGTGAAACTTGCCTTCCTTGTTCAGCTTCTCGGCGTATTCAGCCGAAAGGATGGAGAAGGCCGGCATGGCGATCTTGATGATCAGGTCGGGATCGGGCTTTTTCAGCGAAATGGTGATGGTGTGGTCATCCACCTTGTCGATCTTGGCGATGTTTTCGGCCAAGCCCGTGTCCACGGCGTAAGGGAACTCGGTCGGATGCGCCTTGCGGTAAGCGTTTTCGGGGTTGAACATGCGGTCGAATGTGAACATCACATCGTCGGCCGTGAAATCACGCGAGGGCGTGAAGAACTTGGTGGTGTGGAACTTCACGCCTTTGCGCAAGTTAAAGGTGTAGGTCAGGCCATCGGCCGACACGTCCCATTTCTCGGCCAAACCTGGCTCCACGTCAGTGGTGCCGTTGACAAAGCCCACCAGAGGGTTGTAGACGGCATGGCCGCTGGCATCGAAAGTGCTGCCGCTGGTGTATTGGCCGGGGTCAAAGCCCTCGGGGCTGGCTTCGGAGCAGTACACCAGCGCCTTGCCGCCTGCCGTGCGCGTATCGGCTGCAGGTGCTGCGCCTGCGCCACTGGCTGTGGGGGCAGGCGTTTGGCCGGATTTGCCACAGGCGCTCAAGCCCGCAGCGGCCAGCACCGCCAATGCCAACGTCGTTTTAGAAAACACGTGATATGCCATGAATAGTCTCCTCAGATGAAACAACGCTTTCAACCCGGCCAGACTCTTGCGCGACGATTCCACACACCCAAGCCCGGCTGGTAAATACTTGTGACAAACGCGCATCGTACAGAAAAAATGGCCCTTTCAAACGCCTGAATCCCCCATGCTCGGGTTTACACGGATAACAGCCTTGGGTTTGCAACCATCGCCACAGACAGATCGGCCTCTTTCCTGGCACCCCTATCCCCTGGTACACATAAAGCGCACCGCTATCATATTTGCCGCTTTGACATGGGCTTTGCAATAAGCTTCAGGGCGCTTGCTGATGATTTTTTGTTTATGCGTTTGCAGCAAAGCTGCACAATGGCCCCAAGCACGCGCCACAAAGCGCCTGAAACCGTACCCAAACGCAATCCATTGACGCATATAGCGGTCAGCCCTTGCCCCGCATCCTCATTCACTCCTCTTTCAACTGGAAGCATTGAATGGCCATCCAAACCGATCAGCTCCACACCCAAGCCATGCCTGCGCCGCAGCGCATGGTGTCTGCCGCAACCAGTTCACCGCAAGAAGAGGCGCTGGAGCGCGCGCTGCGCCCCAAATTGCTGGACGAATACGTGGGCCAGAGCAAGGTGCGCGAGCAGCTCGAAATCTTCATCGGCGCGGCCAAAAAGCGCGGCGAAGCGCTGGATCACGTGCTGCTGTTCGGCCCGCCGGGCCTGGGCAAAACCACGCTCAGCCACATCATCGCGCACGAGCTGGGCGTGAACCTGCGCCAGACCAGCGGCCCCGTGCTTGAAAAGCCCAAAGACCTGGCCGCCCTGCTCACGGGCCTGGAGCCCAACGATGTGCTCTTCATCGACGAGATCCACCGCCTTTCGCCCGTGGTGGAGGAAATCCTCTACCCTGCGCTGGAGGACTACCAGATCGACATCATGATCGGCGAGGGGCCGGCCGCGCGCAGCATCAAGCTCGACTTGCAGCCCTTCACCCTGGTGGGCGCCACCACGCGCGCGGGCATGCTCACCAACCCGCTGCGCGACCGCTTCGGCATCGTCTCGCGGCTGGAGTTCTACACACCACAGGAACTGGCCCGGATCGTGAGCCGCAGCGCAGGCCTGCTCAATGTGGCGGCAGAAGCCGACGGCGCTTTTGAAATCGCCCGCCGTTCGCGCGGCACCCCGCGCATTGCCAACCGCCTGCTGCGCCGCGTGCGCGATTACGCTGAAGTCAAAGGCGATGGCACCATCACGCTGGAACTGGCCCAGCGCGCGCTGGCCATGCTCGACGTGGACCCGCAAGGCTTTGACGTGATGGACCGCAAACTGCTCGAAGCCGTGGTGCACCGTTTTGACGGCGGCCCTGTGGGGCTGGACAACATCGCCGCCAGCATTGGCGAAGAGCCCGGCACGATTGAGGATGTGATTGAGCCCTATCTGATTCAGCAGGGCTTTTTGCAGCGCACCCCCCGCGGGCGCGTCGCCACCACCGCTGCCTACCGCCACCTGGGACTGGCTGCCCCAGCTGCACACAGCCAAGGCCAGCAACCTCTGGTGTAGTTGATGCAGATGCGGCTGGCTTGAACGCTTGCCACCACGGGCAGGCATACGGATTGCAACAGCGGTCACAGGCACACATCACGCGGCGCTTGCGCGCATCACAAGCGCCAGCCATACTGCTGGCCCAGCCTGCTGCACAAGCCCAATGCACCACATCATTCGCCCAAGCAAAAAGGCATTTGATAGCGCCTGTTTGTCTTTGGTGCGCTTTGGCGTGCTTGAGTGAACATTCACACACGCAAAAACGACTGACGCCAACAAAAAATCATCGAAAAAACGTCTGCTGCTGTCAGGTTTGATCGCTCGCTACCGACATGGGTGGTGTAAGACACGAACAAGGGTCTGGCTTCGTGCGTATCCACTCTCTGTTTTTGATCTGTTTTTTTATTTGGAAACCTCACCATGACTCAACGAAAAATCATTGCCTAAACACCTCCCGTGCAACAATGCGCCCCCATGAAAACGTCTGAATCGGCCCTTGACGCAGCTGCTTTGGCCCAAACCTGGCGGAGCCCCATGTTGCGCTTTGCGCGCTTGCACCTGCATCCCCCCGAAGAGGCTGAAGACGCCGTGCAAGACGCCCTGCTCGCCTTGCTCAACGCCAAGCCCGAAGCCCTCACCAGCAGCGACCCGCGGCACTACCTCTTTGGCATTCTCAAAAACAAGATCACCGATCGCCTGCGCAGCAAATACCAGCGATCGGAAGTGGGCTACGCCGAAGCATTTGGCCATGACGACAACGCCAGCGACGAGCTGGACAAGGCTCTGTTCGAATCCAGCGGCCATTGGTTCCCTGGCGTAGCGCCCGATGTCTGGCACAACCCCGAAAGCCACATGCAAAACAGCCAATTCTTTGCCGTGGTGGATTTGTGCGTGCACAAGCTCTCGCCCAAAGTGGCGCGCGTTTTCAGCATGAAAGAATTGCTCGAATGCGACAGCGCCGAAATATGCAGCACATTGGGTTTGAACAAAACGGACTACTGGCAATGCATGAGCCGCGCCCGCAAGCAGCTGCAACTCTGTTTGAGCCAGCAATGGTTTGACTCTCAGGAAAACGCAACATGAAAAAGTGCCAGCAGTATGTGTTCAAGCTGACATCGGGCCAACTCGAAGAGGCCACTTACGGCGAACGCTTGCAAGCCCGGCTGCATCTTTTGGTCTGCAGCCACTGCCGCGCCTTCACCCGCAACAATGCTGCGCTGGACGGCATTTTTCAGAACTGGCGCGAGCAGCTGCAAACGCCTGATATGCAGCCTGCTACACCGCATGCCCCGGGCGACTCCAGCAGTGGTACGCCGCCCCCAGTGTCACCCGACAATCCCGCCTGATAGACAGAGCAGAAACGGCCTGCAGTACGCACAGCGTTTTCTCTTCGTTTCACCAACAGCTCACCAAGCGCCTGCCGCTTGTATCGTTGCCGCTTTTAGCTCGGCCATGTATGCTCTTTCCAGCTGGCCCAACACTTAGCTCTATAGGTGCAGCACCACGCACCTGAATGCACCTGAATGCATCCGAACGTCTCTGGCATTGCGCTCACCCCGCCACCCCCTGCACCGCACAAACAACAAGGCTCTTGCCGCGAAATGGCAAGAGCCTTTTCATCATGAGCTTGAGGGTTCGCATGGCGTGCAATCCACGTCAACCATGCCCCGCGCCGCAAGCAGCCCGTGCTCTTAAGCCGTGCCACCCACCGTCAAGGCATTGATGCGCAATGTGGGTTGGCCCACCCCCACGGGCACGCTCTGCCCTTCTTTGCCACAGGTGCCCACACCGCTGTCGAGCTGCAAATCGTTGCCGATCATGGCTACGCGCGTAAGGGCATCAGGCCCGTTGCCAATCAAGGTGGCGCCTTTCACGGGGTATTGCAGCTTGCCGTTTTCCACCCACCACGCCTGGCTGGCCGAGAACACGAATTTGCCGCTGGTGATATCCACCTGCCCGCCGCCAAAGTTGCGGGCGTACAGCCCTTTTTTCAGGCTGCCGATGATGGCTTGCGGGTCTTCGTTGCCTGCCAGCATGTAGGTGTTGGTCATGCGCGGCATGGGCACATGGGCGTAGCTTTCGCGGCGGCCATTGCCTGTGGGCTGGCTGCGCATCAGGCGCGCGTTCATGCGGTCTTGCAAATAGCCTTTGAGGATGCCGTCTTCAATCAGCACGGTGCGCTGCGTGGGGTGGCCTTCGTCGTCCACGTTGATGCTGCCGCGGCGGTTGCTCAAGGTGCCATCGTCCAGCACCGTTACGCCTTTGGCGGCCACACGTTGGCCGATGCGGCCGGTAAAGGCGCTGCTGCCCTTGCGGTTGAAGTCGCCTTCCA
>JAUMXD010000084.1 GCA_030529305.1 Allobrachymonas sp. | reverse complement strand
CTTTCGACATGGATTCCACGCTCATCAACATCGAATGCGTGGATGAAATCGCTGCAGCCGTCAACAAAAAAGAAGAGGTCGCCGCCATTACCGAGGCGACCATGCAAGGCCTCATCAGCGATTTCAAGGAGAGCCTGCGTCAGCGCGTGGCCTTGCTCAAAGGCGTGCCCGAAAGCACCTTGCAAGCCATTTACGACGAGCGTTTGCAACTCAACCCCGGTGCCGAGGCGCTGGTGGCCGCCTGCCAGCAAGCGGGTTTGAAAACGTTGTTGGTATCGGGCGGCTTTACCTTTTTTACCGAGCGCATTCGCCAACGCCTGAGCATCGATTTCACGCGGGCTAATATGCTCGAAGTGGAAAGCGGCGTGCTCACGGGCAGCGTTTTGCCGCAGCCCTGGGGCGATATTTGCGATGGGGCCGAGAAAGCGCGTACCCTGCTGGAAGTGGCCACGCTCATGGGCATTGCGCCTGGGCAGGTCATTGCTGTAGGTGATGGTGCAAATGATCTGAAGATGATGCAGGAAGCTGGCGTTTCCGTAGCCTACCGGGCCAAGCCAGCCGTGCGCCGCCAGGCCACCATCGCCATCAACGAAGGAGGCTTGGATCGTTTGCTGGAAGTGCTGCCGGTTTGATGAGGTTGTTGGCACCAGCCCTCAGTGTTTGCTTTATCTGCTTTACTCGGTGCCCTCTATCGATGGCTATTGCTATCAGCAAAGCAGTGATTGAAAAAGCGGCCTGTCGAGGTCGCTTTTTTTGTCTCTGGCTGGAAGCGCAGATTCAGGTGCGATACGCAAGCAATGGCTTATGGCCCACATAAGCGGTTGCAACTGTGAACTGAGATAGGGCTCGGGGAAGAAACGGGAGTCAGCATCAGCCTTTGAGCGCCTGTCGGAGTTTCTCCGAGGAAACGAAAAAGTTGTTGCTGGGCAAGCACTTGGCAGACTTTTACTTCTGCAAAAACGTGCCTGGTCAGCAGGTCGCTGGGTATAATCCATGTAGCAGCACGGCAAGCGCGACAGCAGTACCTCCGGCTTGGCTCTTGATGTGGCACGTTTTCGCCACCGCCTCCGTCCGCAAGGGCTCGCACCCCAAATGTTCGCCCCCTCTCTTGCCGGTTGGCAAGGCGTTTTCACACGCCCTTGCATCTTGCTGTTGTGCGCATATATACACATCCAATATTTTTTTGAATGGCTCGGCCAGCTGCCGTTGGGCTGTGCTGTGCCAGAGCATGCGGTTGCGCTACAACAGCGTTCCAGTTGATTCAGGAGGGTGAGTTCCCATGGCCAAGACGGAGAAAGACGTCAAAAAGACTCAGCGTAGCGTTGCTGCAGGCAAAGCGGTGAAAAAAGCAGCCACTAAGCCTGTCGCTGCCAAAAAGCCTGCTGCCAAGCCCGCCAGCAAAACTGTTGTGGCCCGTGCCAGCGCCGCCAAAGTGGCAACTAAGTCCGCTGCAAAACCGGCCGTGGCCAAAACTGCTGGCAGTAAAACTGTGGCAGCCAAGGCCGCTGCGACCAAAGTGGCTGCGAGCAAGAGCAAGGCGACTAAACCTGTGGCAAAGGCCAAGGTCGGCACAGCGAGCAAGCCTGCGCGATCTGCTGCGGCCAAAAGCACGCGCTCGGCTTCGGCGGCCAGCCCCTCCAAAACCTCCACAAGCAAGACGATGACGACCAAGAAAGAAACGGCCAGCAAGGCCAAAGCCGCCAGCGCAAGCAGCAAAGCGGCTTCTACAGCTACCAGCCGTAAAACCACCACGGCAACGGCAGCCAGCAAGAGCAAAGCCAAGGCCAAACCTGTGGCTGAAGAGCTGCTGCAAGAAGAAGCGGCCAAGCCCGTACGCAAAACCGCTGCAGCTCAATCTGTAGCCAAGGAAGCTGCTGCCAAGCCGGCAAAAAAAGCCGCTACCAAAGCAAGCGCAACAAAAGCAGCCACTGCCAAGAAAGCCCCTGCCAAAAAAGGGCGCAAAGCCGTTGACGACGAAGACTTTGATGACATCGAAGACAACTTCGAAGAAGAAGTTGCCGAAGAGGTAGCTGAGGCGCAGCCCGCTTCGGCCGAAAAGGCCAAGCCGCTGCGCATGAAAATCAGCAAGGCCAAAGAGCGCGCCTTGATGAAAGAGTTCGGGCTGGACGAAGCCGTTCTGTCCGAAGAAGAAATCATCACCCGCCGCCAGCGCCTGAAAGAGTTGATCAAGCTCGGGAAAACGCGCGGTTACCTCACCAATGCCGAAATTTCCGATCACTTGCCCGACAAGCTGGTAGACGCCGAAACGCTGGAGATGGTGATCTCCATGCTCAGCGACATGGGCATTACGGTGTACGAGCAAACGCCCGATGCTGATACCCTGCTGCTGAGTAACACGGGCACGGCTGCAGCTACTGAGGAAGAGGCTGAAGAAGAGGCCGAAGCCGCACTGTCCAACGTCGATAACGAGTTCGGCCGCACCACCGATCCTGTGCGCATGTACATGCGTGAAATGGGCACGGTGGAGCTGCTCACGCGTGAGGGCGAAATCGAAATCGCCAAGCGCATTGAAGGCGGCTTGATGGACATGATGGAAGCCATCAGTGCCTCGCCTGCCACCATTGCCGAGATCTTCGAGCTGGCTGAAGAAATCCGCAGTGGCGCGGTCGTGATCTCAACCGTGGTCGATGGTTTTCACGACCCCGATCAGGCCGACGACTACGTGGCCGAAGAAGACTTCGACGAATACGACGAAGAAGATGACGATGATGGCAAGGGCGGTTCCAAAGCGCTGACCAAGAAGATGGAAGAGCTCAAGACCGAGGCGCTGCGCCGCTTCGACTTGCTGCGCAAACATTTCGAAGCCATGCACCGCGCCTACGACAAGGAAGGCTACGGCTCGCCGGGCTACATGAAGGCGCAGAAAAAAATCAGTGAAGACCTGATGACCATTCGCTTCACGGCCAAGACCATCGAAAAACTCTGCGACAGCGTGCGCGCCCAGGTCGAAGAGCTGCGCAAGAGCGAGCGCCAGTTGCGCCAGATCATCGTGGAAAAGTGCCGCATGCCGCAGGAGCTGTTTGCCGCGCAATTCCCGCCGCATCTGCTCAATCTGCAATGGTCGGTGGATCAATCCAAGGCCGGCAAGCCCTGGAGCGAGACCATGGGGCGCTACATTCCGCCGATTCAGGAATTGCAGAACAAGCTCATCAACCTGCAGGCGCAGGTGGTGATTCCGCTGGATGAACTCAAAGCCATCAACAAGCGCATGAACGAAGGCGAGCGCGTGTCGCGCAACGCCAAGAAAGAGATGATCGAGGCCAACCTGCGCCTGGTGATCTCGATCGCCAAGAAGTACACCAACCGCGGCCTGCAGTTCCTCGACTTGATTCAGGAAGGCAATATCGGCCTGATGAAGGCGGTGGACAAATTCGAGTTCCGCCGTGGCTTCAAGTTCTCGACCTATGCCACCTGGTGGATTCGCCAGGCCATCACGCGCAGCATTGCCGACCAGGCGCGCACCATCCGCATTCCGGTGCACATGATCGAAACCATCAACAAGATGAACCGCATCTCGCGCCAGCACTTGCAGGAATTCGGCTTCGAGCCCGATGCCAGCCTTTTGGCCGAGAAAATGGAAATGCCCGAGGACAAGATCCGCAAGATCATGAAGATCGCCAAAGAGCCGATCTCGATGGAAACTCCCATCGGCGATGACGACGATTCACATCTGGGCGATTTCATCGAAGACAGCACCAACACCGCCCCAGTGGATGCAGCCATGCAAGCTGGCCTGCGCGATGTGGTCAAGGACATTCTCGATGGCCTCACGCCGCGCGAAGCCAAAGTGCTGCGCATGCGCTTCGGTATCGAGATGGACAACGACCACACGCTGGAAGAAGTGGGCAAGCAGTTCGATGTGACGCGCGAACGCATCCGCCAGATCGAACACAAGGCGCTGCGCAAGCTCAAGCACCCCAGCCGCAGTGACAAGCTGCGCACCTTCCTGGGTGGCAATGACTAAGCCGCGCGCCGCTTGAATAATGTTTTGCTAATAACTTTTTGATAGCCAGATAAGGATCTTCCATGTCTCTTTTTTCCGCCGTTGAAATGGCTCCGCGCGACCCGATCCTGGGTTTGAACGAGCAGTTCGCTGCCGACACCAATTCCAAAAAAGTCAATTTGGGCGTTGGCGTGTACTTTGATGAAAACGGCAAGCTGCCTCTGCTGGCTTGCGTGCAAGCGGCTGAAAAAGCCTTGATGGACAAGGCCGCCCCGCGCGGCTACTTGCCGATTGACGGTATTGCGGCTTACGACAATGCCGTCAAATCCCTCGTGTTTGGTGCCGACAGCGCCGTGGTGCAAGAGGGCCGCGTAGCTACGGTGCAGGCGCTGGGCGGCACAGGTGGCCTCAAGATCGGGACGGATTTTTTGAAAAAGATCAACCCCAATGCCCAGGTGCTCATCAGCGACCCGAGCTGGGAAAACCATCGTGCCCTGTTCACCAACGCAGGCTTTAACGTGCAGACCTACACCTACTACGACGCCAATAAGCGCGGCGTGGACTTTGAAGGCATGCTGGCTAGCCTCAAGGCTGCTGCGCCTGGCACCATTGTGGTGCTGCACGCCTGCTGCCACAACCCCACAGGCTACGACATCACGCCCGCGCAGTGGGATCAGGTGGTGGAAGTCATCAAAGCGCAGCAGTTGGTGGCCTTCCTTGACATGGCTTATCAAGGCTTTGGTCGCGGCATTGCTGAAGATGGCGCGGTGATTGGCAAGTTTGTGGCGGCAGGCGTGAACTTTTTCGTGTCTTCTTCTTTCAGCAAGAGCTTCAGCTTGTACGGCGAGCGCGTGGGGGCCTTGAGTGTGGTCTGCTCCAGCAAAGAAGAAGCCGTGCGTGTTTTGAGTCAGCTCAAAATCGTAATCCGCACCAACTACAGCAACCCGCCCACACATGGCGCATCGGTGGTGGCCACCGTGCTTAACACACCTGCATTGCGTCAGCAATGGGAAGAGGAGCTGGGGGCCATGCGCGTACGCATTAAGCAAATGCGTGAAAAGCTGGTCGAGGGCTTGAAAGCTGCTGGCGTGCAGCGCGATATGTCTTTCATCACGCAGCAAATCGGCATGTTTAGCTACTCGGGCCTGAGCAAGGAACAAATGGTGCGCTTGCGCAATGAGTTTGGCGTTTACGGCACCGACACCGGCCGCATGTGCGTGGCCGCGCTTAACCAGGGCAATGTGGACTATGTTTGCCAAGCCATGGCACAAGTGCTGAATGGCTAACAATCCGTTTGACTAAAGGAGCGGATGAGTCTTTAAAAAGACTGTGTCGCTTCTATAAAGTCAAGCCATAAAAAATCAACGGCCATATGTCTGCAGAGGCATATGGCCTTTTTGGTGGCGATGAAGTGAATTGTGAGTCTCTTTGTCTCTATTGGGGCAGGGGGACAAAGATGGTTGTATGGATGCGTTGTGTATGCGTGGTAGAGAAAAGAAAGAAGAGCGTCGTTTCTTTCTTGCTGTCAGCGCTGGGGGGCAAGACATTGCTGCCAGTTGGCATGGCAGTCATGGCGCGGTATTTGTAACGATCAATGTCTGCGAGATTTCACCTGTATTCTGCTCATGTGCTGGCCTCTTTACAGGCTTTCAGTTTGCCGAATCATCATGTTTGACCATGCGCCGTTCAAGCAGAAGCAAGGAGTAGAAAAAGTTTGGTTTTCAAGGCTCTGGTTGGGCTTCATTGGGAATGAAGTATTCCAGGGGCTTGTCATGTGAAATAGTCAAAGCTTGAAGGCAGAGGAGGAAAAGACTTGTATTTCAGAGGCATTCCTTGAACTGAGGCAAGAAGCGGCAGGTAAAAATATGAGTTGCTGTAGATGTGGCGTTAAAAACAAAACGGCCTGTATTTTCACAGGCCGTTCGTTCATTCTATGGTGGGTGCTGACGGGGTCGAACCGCCGACCTACGCCTTGTAAGGG
>JAUMXD010000083.1 GCA_030529305.1 Allobrachymonas sp. | reverse complement strand
CGGCACCGAGCAGAACGTGCCCCACCCTTTTGCCACCATGGCCGAGCTGCTGGCACTAGCCGATCGGCAGGGCTGCCCAATAACCGACCTGCTCTGGGTCAATGAATGCGCCTTGCATGGCGAGGCGGCCAGCCGCGCCTTCATCGCCCGCATCCAGACCGTGATGATGGACTGCATCGACCGGGGCTTGAACACCCCTGGCACCCTGCCCGGCGGCCTGCGCGTGCAACGCCGCGCACCAGTGCCATTTACCATATCAACTCAAAAAGCGCACCACAGAGCAAGTCCGCCTACCTTTCAAGTGCCTGCTCCACCAACGGCTGCCCAGCCCCGCACCAACAAAGCGGGCTTGAGGCAAGCAGCAGCGCGTATTCACGCGGCTGGTTGGTGCCCACAACTTACGGCCCGCCCAGCCCGCTCTTGCAACCATTTGCCGCCGCATTTCTCGCCCATTGGCCAGCTGGTTTGAGCGCATGGGGGCGGATTCGTCTGATCCAGACCTTTACTTGATCAAAGCATGCACCGCTTTGAAGGCCGGGTGTTCAGCCGTGCGCAGCCATTCAAACAGCACCATTTCGGTGCTCACCAGTTCCACGCCTGCGCTGGCCAGGCGGTCGAAGGCGGCGTCGCGATTGCTCGGGGTGCGCGAGCTGCAAGCATCGGTGACTACCCACACGTCAAACTCTTCTTCCACCAACTCCAGCGCGGTTTGCAGCAGGCAGACATGGGTTTCGCAGCCGCCCAGCACGATGCTGCTGCGCGCTTCTTCTTGCTCGCGGGCCTGGCGGCTTTTTTGCAGATGGCGCGGCAGGCTGCGGGCGTTGCCAGCGGGCGGCTTGGCTGGCGGGCGCAGTGCATCCAGCAACCCTTCGTACACGCCGCTGAAGGCCATTTTGGGCAGAGTTTGGCGGCACAGGGCGCGCAGTTCGGGCGCATTGGGGCCGAGCTTGACCGGGTTCTGCTCGGTGCCCCAGGTCGGCACGCCCAGCAGCTCGGCCGCTTGGGCCAAACGCAAGGCATTAGCCAGCACTTTGTCGCTTTCCAACATGGCGGGCATGAGCTTTTCTTGATAATCCACCAAGACCAATTGACATTGCATTGAATCGATTAACATGGCTCAAAACCCTCGTATTGAAAAGACCGACAAATTTTATCAGGCGTTATTCTGATGGATTCCTGACAAATCAAGAAATACACAATGATTTTTACGCAAGTCATTGATTTCAAATGAATATATAAAATCAAATGGCTTTTCTTTCACATTCTTGACGGATTATCCAAGCCTGTAACCAAGGCACTGTAAGCTTTGTATCAGCCCGTATTGCCAGTTTGAAACAAAATTTTTTAAGAAAATCGCCAGCGCCTCTTCAATTAATCCAATTGGCGCGCTAAACTCCGCCCCCATGAAGAAATTGCTGATCACCTTTTGCTTGGCAGGCTTGGCCGCAACAGGCGCCCAGGCTGCCCCCCAGAACGACGAGTTGGACAAATTTCTCAACAAACACAAAGTTGTTGGTCAAATCCAGCAGGCGGGCGATACCGTGCTGACATCGGCCTCCGAACTCATTGGCAATGCCATGGTGTTTTTGGGTGTGAACTATCGCTATGGCGGCTCGTCGCCCGAAACCGGCTTTGATTGCAGCGGTTTTGTGCGCGCCACCTTTGAAAAGGCCCGCGGCTATGTGTTGCCGCGCCGCGCCGCCGACCAGGCCGCCGCGACCCAGAAAATTGCCAAGGAAGAACTCAAGCCCGGCGATTTGGTGTTTTTCAACACCATGCGCCGCGCCTTCAGCCATGTGGGTATCTACATTGGCGAGGGCAAATTCATCCACGCCCCACGCACAGGCTCTTCGGTGCGTGTGGACGACATGAATTCGAGCTATTGG
The DNA here is from genome assembly GCA_030529305.1 of Allobrachymonas sp. The sequence continues at coordinate 4,125 of JAUMXD010000083.1, read as the reverse complement.
GTTCAACGCTTCAACGGCGCGCGCCGTGTGGCCGAGGCCCACAAATTGTCGGCCAACGATATGCAAGCACTGGCAGGCAAGGCGAATTGATCTAGAAGCAAGAGCTTGCAACAGTTCACGCAAACGAACCAACTACCAGCTCCTCTTAAAGCGGCCTTTACGGGCCGCTTTTTTTATGCGCATTGATGCACACTAGGCCTAGGCACTTGTATTTGCCAACATGGGCACAAGCACTGTCTCGCGCCCCAATCAAGCCGAAAGATTCAAGCACAATCAATGGTTGGCTGAGGAACATCCACAGCAGGCTTTTGGCCTGTACACACTGGGCCGTTGTTCAGTGCCACACGCCTTATTGTTGGCAACAGCAGGCGCGGGCAACACGCGCACAACAAACACACAGGCAATGCTCTTCACTCCAATTACGCCCGTTTCAACAACCCGACTAGCGAACTTTGCTCGTCGCGAAAATAGTCGCTTCCATTTTGCGAGCAAGCCTCATCGGACGCCAACGCTGACGCAACCATGACCCACCCATTTTTCCAAACGCAAGACCTGTGAACGCACCCGCATCCCCCACTCGTTTTTTCAATGTGCGCGCCTGGTGGCACAGCCTGCCCGAGCACCGACAAGACCGGCTGGTCAGTTTCGGGCCGCTGCTTTCGGTGCTGCTGTTTGGCCTGGTGGTGGTTGTGTCCATGAGTTATCTGCGCACCCGCGAGATTGCGGCCGTGCGCCAGGCGCTGCGCAACGATGGCGAATACGCCCATCAATTCTTCAGCGCCCGCCTGAGCCGCCAGCGCGAAGCCTTGCAGCACGCTGCACAACAGCTGGCCGCAGCACCCGCCAGCGATGCACATGCTTTCGAGCAAGCCGCCAGGCACGCCGGGGCGGGCCTGCCCGAGCTGACTGGCCTGCTGTGGCTGGATGAGGCTGGGCGCATCATCGCCAGCGCCCCGCCCTTGGCAGCGCCCGCAGCCGTAACGGGCCAGCCTGCTGCACGCTCTTTGTCGATGGTCGAATCCGAATTGCTGGCCCGCGCCCGGCAGAGCCTCGCGCCCCACCCAACCCAGCCGGTTTACGACATCATGGCCTCCACACAAAGCCTTTCGGCCGACGCCATGCTGGGGCTGATGGTGCCTGTGCAAGCGCCCACGCCCGGCAGCACGCCCAAAGGTTTTTTGTATGCCCGATACAGCCTGCCCTCTGTGCTGTATTACGGCATGCCTGCCGATATTTACCCACGCTACGCGGTACGGTTGCTGCGCCCTGCACCGGGCTCATTAACCGCTGCCATCACGCGGCAGGGCTTGTACGAGTCAGGCAGCTGGCTGCGGCCTGGCCACACGGCCTACACCTTGCCCTTGCCCGCCGAGGGGCTGGCCCTGCGCCTGCAAACCCATCACGCCAGCGCTGGCCTGCGCAACCGCATGCTGCTGCTGGTGCTGGCCCTGAGCGGCTTTACCGGCTGGACACTCATCGCCAACTGGCGCTATTTGCGCCGCCGCCAGCGGGCGCAGCAGGTCTTGCAGGCCGAAACCAGCTTTCGTCGCGCGATGGAAGACTCCTTGCAAACCGGCATGCGCGCGCTGGACTTGCAGGGGCGCATCACCTACGTCAACGCCAGTTTTTGCCAGATGACCGGTTTGAGCGAGGCCGAGCTGGTGGGGCAAACCCCGCCTTTCAGCTTCTGGCCAGCCGAAGAGGTGGAGCGCAACACCCACATCCTGCAAGAGGCTTTCAGCAACATGGCCATGCGCGGTGGCTACGAAGTGCGCATTCGGCACAAAGACGGCCACGTGTTTGACGCACGCACCTACATCACGCCGCTGATTGGCGCGGGCGGGCAGCACACGGGCTGGATGTCGGCCATGACCGACATCACCGAGCCCAAGCGCATTCGCCGCGAGCTGGCCGCCTCGCAAGAGCGCTTTGCCCGCGTGCTCGACGCCATCGACACCGCCGTATCGGTAGCCCCGCTGGGCGCCAAAGAGCTGCTGTTTGCCAACCACTTTTACCGCCAATGGTTTGGCGACGACAACGCCCGCGCCCACATGCACATTCTGGAACAGGCCGCTAGCCAGCCGCAAGAATCGATGCGCCTGTTGCCGCCCGGCGCCTTGCCCAGCAACGGCGGCAACAACGCCGAAATCTTTTTGGAGCAAACCCAGCGCTGGGTCGAGGTGCGATCGCGCTATCTGGAATGGACAGACGGCCGCCTGGCCCAATTGGTGGTGGCCACCGACATCACCGCGCGCCGCCTGGCCGAAGCCCGCAGCGCCGAGCACGAGCAGCAGGCGCACGCTGCCAGCCGCCTGGTAACGATGGGCGAAATGGCCTCCAGCGTGGCGCATGAGTTGAACCAGCCGCTTACAGCCATCCACAACTATTGCAGCGGCATGCGCAGCCGCCTGGCCAATAACAGCATCGAACCGCACGAATTGCTGGGCGCGCTTGAAAAAACCGCGCGCCAGGCTCAGCGCGCAGGCCAGATCATTCAGCGCATTCGCGAATTCGTCAAACGCAGCGCGCCCAACTACCGCTGGGTGGACGTGCAGCACATGGTCGAAGACGCGGTGGATCTGGCCGAAATCGAAATGCGCCGCCGCCAGGTGCGCCTGATTCGCTCCATTGCCGATGGCCTGCCCGAAATCATGGCCGACCGCATCCTGATCGAGCAAGTGCTCGTCAACCTGATGAAAAACGCCGCCGAAGCCATCGACAACGCCCAGATGCCCGTGGAGCGACGCGAGGTGCGGCTGGAAGTGGGCAAAACACACGTGGACGGCAAGGAAGTCATCCGCTTCGCCCTGTGCGACCGCGGCCCGGGGCTGAGCAAAGACGTGCTCAGCAATCTGTTCGAGGCCTTTTTCACCACCAAGGCCGAAGGGCTGGGCATTGGCCTGAACCTGTGCCGCAGCATTGTCGAATCACACCAGGGGCGGCTGCACGCCGAGAACCTCTACAATTCCAGCAAGCCGCAAGAAGTGGTGGGCTGCTGCTTCAGTTTCTGGCTGCCTGCGCAGCCCCTTGTGGCTGAACCGCCCGACGTGCAAGATTCACACGATGAGCAAGGCGCGTGAAATGCGCGAACAACGCACGGCCCCAATAGCATGGCCCCAATAAACAGCGCCTGCGCTGCTGGCTGTACCTCCGATCAGCGCCCGGCTTCTTTCACCAACCGTTTCATCACCACCCGATTCCCATGAGCAATTTGCCCTCCGAAAAAAGCACGATCTATGTTGTGGACGACGACGAAGCCGTGCGCGATTCGCTGCAATGGTTGCTCGAAGGCAAGGGCTACCGCGTGCGCTGCTTCGACTCATCCGAAAGTTTTTTGAGCCGCTTCGACCCGGACGAAATCGCCTGCTTGTTCGTGGACATCCGCATGCAGGGCATGAGCGGGCTGGAGCTGCAAGACAAGCTGATCGAGCGCCAGTCGCCGCTGCCCATTGTTTTCATCACCGCCCATGGCGACGTGCCCATGGCGGTAGAGACCATGAAAAAAGGCGCGCTCGACTTCATCCAAAAACCGTTTGACGAAAGCCAGCTCATCGCCCTGGTTGAAAAAATGCAGGCACGCGCCCGTGCGGCCTTCGTCAACCACCAGCTCACCAGCACGCGCGCCAAGCTGATGGACAAGCTCACCAAGCGCGAAGCCCAAGTGCTCGAACGCATCGTGGCCGGCCGCTTGAACAAGCAGATTGCCGACGACCTCAACATCAGCATCAAAACCGTTGAGGCCCACCGTGCCAACATCATGAACAAATTTCGCGCCAACACCGTGGCCGATTTGCTCAAGGTGGCGTTGGGTTCCAACGCCAATGCTGCGCCAACCAACAAAAGCTGATCGGCTGGGCGGCAGCTGACAACGGCACAAGAAGAGCCCCCTGTTTCAACTCCACTCCAAACACAAACACACCGACATGACCGCACAACTCATCGATGGCAAGGCGCTGGCCGCCCACACTCGCAGCCAAGTCACGCAGCGCGTCGCTGCCCTCAAAGCCCAAGGCGTTACGCCCGGCCTGGCCGTGATTCTGGTGGGCGACAACCCCGCCAGCCAGGTGTACGTGCGCAACAAGGTCAAGGCCTGCCAGGACTGCGGCATGCACTCCGTGCTGGAGC
>JAUMXD010000082.1 GCA_030529305.1 Allobrachymonas sp. | reverse complement strand
AGGTGCTGATCCAGTACGGGCTGGAGACGCGCGAGACGATTGACAAGTGGCGCGCAACCTATGCGCATTACGTGCCCCTGCACCGTGAGGACATGGATGGCGGCACGCCGATTGGCATGGGCTTTTCGGTGAAGGGCAGCGCATCCAAGCGGGCCACGGGTTCCAGCCGCAAGGCGGTGGACATTCTGGCCCACGTGGCCTTGCAGCGCGAGGCGGCCATCACGCGGGGCGAGAAAAACCGCGTGGGGCTGGCGCTGTACGGGCTGGCGCTGGAAAACCCCAATGCCGATTTCTGGGCGGTGGACAAGGTGCCGCAAGTCAGATATATCGGGCGCAAGCCGGGCTACATTTTTTCGCAGGACAGCGCCACGGCGGATTTCTGGCAGGTGGAAAAGGACGCGGCCATCGAGGCGCACAACAGAAAGATCGGCCAGGTGATTACCGGCCCCGACCGGCACTACATGAGCCGGGCCAATGTGTTTACCGTGCGCATTGCCGGGGTGGATCGCGCCATCGTGTTCAACGAGCGCAACGAGCGAGCCATGCAGATGGTGGAATCGCTCAAGAATCTGGACGCGGAGCAGATGGGCTGGCTGACGCGCAGCGCTGGCACGGTGACGCGCTATTTCTCGGCCATCAATACGCAGTACAACCCGATCTTCGGCATCAAGAACGGGTTGCGCGATGTGCAATCTGCGGCGCTGAATATTTCGAGCACGGAATTGCGCGGCCACGCCTTTGCCGTTTTGAGCAATGTGCCCGCGGCCATGAAGGCCATCTGGCAGATCGAGCGCGGCGGCCAATCGGGCACGGCTTACGACCAGCTTTACGAAGACATGAAGATGAGCGGTGGCACCACGGGCTATCGCGAAATCTTCCGCATGGGCGCAGACCGGGCCAGGGCGATTCAGGCGCAACTGGATTCGCTCGATTCTGGCGTGGCCATGCGTGGCGCCAAGGCGGCGCTTGAGGTGCTGGATCACTACAACACCGCCATCGAGAATGCTACGCGCCTGGCCGCGTACAAAAAAGCCATTGAGCTGGGCTATGGCAAGGACAAGGCCGCCTCGATTGCGAAAAACATCACCGTGAACTTCAACCGCAAGGGCAGCAAGACCAGCGGGATTGGCGCGTGGTGGGCCTTCTTCAACGCGGCGGTGCAGGGCACGGCGCGCACGGTGCAGACACTGAGCGGCCCAGCAGGCAAGAAAATTCTTGTCGGCGGCTTCACCCTGGGCATGTTGCAGGCGCTGATGGCCAGCATCGGCTTCGAGGATGATGAGTGGGAAGATATTCCCGAGTTCGAGAAGCAACGCAGCCTCATCATTCCGGTAGGCGGCGGCGACTTCATCAAGGTGCCCATGGCCATGGGCTTCAACATCCTGCCCAACCTGGGGCGCATTGCAACCGAACAGATGCTGGGGCGGCGCAAGGTGCAAGATTCGCTCGTGGATGTGCTGGCGGTGCTGCTGGAATCGGCCAACCCGTTTGGCAGTGCCACGGTATTGCAAACCATGTCGCCTACGCCCACCGATCCGGTGGTGGCCTTATTGGAAAACAAGACGTTCTCGGGCCGCGCCATTGCCAAGGAAGATGCCAATCCCTTGCAACCGACGCCAGGCTTTACCCGCGCGCGCGATACTTCCAGCCATGTGTCGCGTGGCCTGGCCTGGGGACTGAACCGCGCTTCGGGTGGCACCGATTACACGCCAGGCTTGGTGTCCCCCACGCCCGATCAGCTGGACTATCTGTTTGGTTCGATCACGGGTGGCGTGGGGCGCGAAGTGAACCGAGCCTACCAGTTCAGCGAGCTGCTGCTGCGGGGTGAGGAAATTCCGCAGAACAGGAAGCCCTTGGTCAGCAGCTTTTACGGCACGACGCAGGACGACATGACCGTGGGCGGCCGTTACTGGCGCAACGTGAAAGAGCTGAACGCCATCGAGCAGGAAGTGAAGGGGCGTGTGCGCGACGGGCTGGATGCCACGGATTTTGTGGATGAGCACCCGCAAATCTACGTGGCCCGGGCAGCCAACAAAGTGGAGCGGCAAATCACGAAGATGCGCCAGGAGCGCAGCCGGGTGGAGTTTGATGCCAAGATGCCCGAAGCCGAGCGCACCGCGCGCCTGAAAGAACTGGACGCCCAAATCGTGCAGGCCATGAAGGACTACAACGAGATGGTGGCCAAGGCCAGAAAGCGCAAGCTGGAATGAGGCAAGGGGGGCGTGCCCCCCTGGAATCAGTCGGCCGTGACCGCGGCTACATGCGTGAGGGCGTGGCCGATGGGTTGCAACAGCAGGAACATGCCTCGGCAAGACGATTGCTGGGATTCGGCCAGCAGGGCCATGATGGCATCCAGCGCTTCGGCGGCGTTGGCTACGGTTTCCTGATGATCTTCAGAAATAAGGGGGTTGGCGATGTTCATCATTGGGCCCCCTTTGCAACGGCCGCGTAGAGCTTGCCTTTGTAGCCGTGGGTGGCGCCGTCGATTTCGACCAGCAGATCAAGCTCTTTGCCCCGGTCGATCAGGCGATCGAATTCGGCGGCGGTGATGTGCATGGCCTTGAGCAGGCTCACGTGCGGAAACAGATTCTTCTCGAACAGGCGCTTGCGCTGGCCATTTTTGTAAGCCTGGCTCTTGAGAAAGATGCTGGCGTTGGAGAGGTAGCGCATGAGGCGGGCCAGCAGGCGATCTTCGCGCGAGGGCTGGGGCGCGGGCATGCGCTCGGGCAGGGCGGCGGGCTGGTCATCCAGACGGGCCAGAATGTCGGCAGGCCAGCATTTGTGGAGCACGTCGATGCCGGTTTCTTCCATCAGGGCCTGGTTGGCGATGTAGTGGGAGTGAAAGAGCCCTCTTATAAAAATCCCAATCAAAAAAGCATTAATCTGATGAATTTCTCATAGATTCTTGATAATGCGTTTCATTGATGCAATAAGAGAACAAGGTATCAAAGCTAGTCAAAAATCAGTATAAAGTATTTGTTGATAAGCGTGCTTGTACATTCTGTGATCCGATTTCTGGGGGCATATGGAATAACTATGTGTCCTTCTACTTCTCACCTGCCACTCCATGTTGAGAGGCATTCATACGGGATGAGGAGATATTCAGCAGCGCCTCAATAATGAGGTCGCGATTCTGCTATCTAACCTAGAATCACATTAACCAGTTGGGATTAAAACTGTTGACTGCTAATTTTTCAAGAACAGCGTAGCAACAGAGTTGCTTATTGCACCCGCGCCTCTTGCAACAGTTGTTGCACCACCTGCGGCACACCCACACTGGCGCGTTCGGCCACGATTTGCACGCCAGGCCACACGGCGGCGGGGTGGGGGTCGATCAGCCAGATGCGCGCATGCACCGGGGCATAGTTCACCAAGCCTGCAGCGGGGTATACCTGTAGCGATGTGCCAATGACCAGTACCACGTCGGCTTGCTGCACCAGCGTGGCGGCCGGTTCAATCAAGGGCACTGCCTCGCCAAACCAGACGATGTGCGGGCGCAGGCGGTGGCCCTGCGGGTCGCAATCGGCCAGCGTTTGGTCATGCGGCCAGTCGATCACGTAATGCTCGTCAGCCGTGCTGCGCAGCTTGGTCAACTCGCCGTGCAGATGCAAAACTTGCGTGCTGCCCGCGCGCTCGTGCAGGTTGTCCACGTTTTGGGTGATGACGTGTACGTTCCAGCTGGCCTCTAAATCAGCCAGTGCGCGGTGGGCGGCATTGGGCTGCACTTGCTGCAACTGGCGGCGGCGCGCGTTGTAAAAGTCGATCACCAATTGCGGGTTGCGGGTAAAGGCTTCGGGTGTGGCAACGTCTTCTACACGGTTGCCTTCCCACAAACCGCCTGCGCCGCGAAAGGTGGCAATGCCGCTGTCGGCGCTGATGCCTGCGCCAGTAAGTGCTACGCAGGTTTTCTTTTTCATGGCTTGCGAATGAAGTCCAGATCTTTGAACTTTTCGGGGTCCAGCAGATCTTTGAGTGGCACATCCAGAGCACGCGCCAAACATTCCATGTTGTCGATGGAAATGTTTCTGCTGCCGCGCTCTACATCGCTGACGTAGGTGCGGTTCAGCCCCGCATCCAAAGCCAGTGCTTCTTGGGAAATGTCTTTGATACGCCGCAACAGGCGCAGGTTGTGCGCAAAAACGTCACGCGCGCGAAGAGTGGGAGAAAGATGCATGCACGAAGCATCATCCTCTTGAACATTCGAAACAACTTGTTTTGGGTGTATAGTTGCATACTATAAGTGTCAAAAATAATTTTATTTTTGATTTGCTGGTGACTTTGAGAGTTTTTTGTATGCTTTTGAGTTGTTTGTACAGCGAAGGGGAGGGTGAGGCTGTCTTGCTTGTTATGTGGTGAGCTCCGTCGTGGGAGCTGATGATTGAAATTGAAACAGCTGCGCTAAATGAATTACCTGCTTGTTGATTATTCGGGAGGAAAACATGAAAAAACCTTTGCTCATGATTTTGAGTGCTTTGTGTGTAATGCCTGTCTATGCGCAGATGGGTTTTGGCGATTATTTGATGAACTGCAAATCCAATGATCAAAAAGATGTGGAGATTTTCATTGGGGATGATGCGATAACCAGTAGCAGTTCGCAAAGAAAGAAAATGCGCAAGCAAGGAAAGGTTGGCCTGCTGTGGGATTCTGATTTTTTTAATTCCAGTAAAAAGAACCTGAATAGAAAAATAGTCTGGGCTAAACCCAAGAAATTGAGTGATACGAGTTATCTAATGGCGTTTCCTGGTTATAGGCCTTTTGTTTTTAAAGAGCTGCCTTTTCAGTTGCATGGGCCCGATATAAGAATAGAGGAAGAGGGCGGACAGGTCTGGGAATGCCATGTGAATCTGGAGATGCTGAATAAAGGCTATTGATGTGTGTCATCGTGATTTATAGATAACGGTTTGTGCGTTTGATTTTTGGGAGAAAAGTGATGCGTAGTCCAAACTGCAAATTCTTTGCGGCCCCTGTGTTGCTGGCCACTTTGGCGCTGGCGGCATGCTCGGGCGAGCCGTCTAATTCTGATATCGAAAAGGCGTATCAGAACAGTATTGATCAGGCGAATCAGTTGAGAGAAAAGATACCTTCCCCTGGCGGAAACTTTGAATTGCACAAGGTGAAAAAAGTGAGTTGCAAATCTGCAGAGGGAAGTTCTGGGTATAACTGCGATGTGGAGTTGGACATGACCATGCCTTTGTTGGGAAGAACACAAAGAGTGGTTAAAGTTCGCATGGTTAAAGGTGACGACGGATGGGTTGCCGTAGAGCAATAGAAAGAATGCCTGCCACAAGGAGTTTTTAAAAGAAAAAGGGGCTTCAAGCCCCTTTTTCTTTGTATGAGTTTTGCGCTCTTCCTGACACTGCCGCGTGCAGTGCTGCTTCAGCGCTTGCCGCGTTTTTTGCCGCTTGTGGATGTGCGTTTGCTGGCTTTGGCACTGCCTTTGCCGCTGGCAGATCGGTTGCCGCGCGATGGGCTGGATGTGGCTGCAGCCCTTGCCGAGTTGCGTCGGCTTGTGCTGCCCTCTTTGCGGGAGCTGCTGCGGCGTGGGCGTGGTTGCCAGATGATTTCGTCTGGTGCAAAGGCGTCGATTGGCGCGTCAGTTGTGGCGTCGCTTTCATCTGCGCCTTGCTTGGATGAGCGCTTGCCGGAAGCGCGCTTTTTACCTGCGGCGGCTTGTTGCAAAACCTCTTGCCCGGCGCGCACCAAGCGAAAGTCGATGCGGCGGCCGTCCAGGTCCACACGGATGACTTGCACCTGCACTTTGGCGCCCAAGGCAAAGCGCACGCCGGTGCGCTCGCCGCGCAGTTCTTGCCGCGCTTCGTCGAACTTGAAGTAGTCGCCACCCAGTTCGGTGATGTGTACCAAGCCTTCGACGTACATGGCATCGAGCGTGACGAAAAGGCCAAAGCTCGTGACGCTGCTGACCACGCCGCTGAATTCTTCGCCCAAAAAGTCGCGCATGTATTTGCATTTGAGCCAGGCCTCCACATCGCGGCTGGCTTCGTCGGCGCGGCGTTCGTTGGCGCTGCAGTGCAGGCCGG
>JAUMXD010000081.1 GCA_030529305.1 Allobrachymonas sp. | reverse complement strand
AAGCACGCGGGGCGCGAAAGTAGCTGGCGACTGGGCCCATAGCTGCCTGGAAAAATGACCCCACCCCCAGTCAGGTGCGGGAGGTGATCCCCCGCGTGCTTTTTCACTTATCAGTTGGGGGTTCATATATCAGATCCCCGGTGCGCAAGATATTCATGCCCTTACGATCACGGTTGATCAAATTCCACAGGATATTGCCATTGGGCTCCTGACGCACGATCACCATGATGTCGTACTTGCTCCCTGTAAACAGCTTGATGAAGCGCCTGCGTTGGGTGCCATCGTCATAGGCTGTATCCCAGATTTCATCAGGCGACATCAGGGTAGGGATCACAAAGTTGGCGTAGCGCTCACGGGCATCCAAGCGTTTCTCTACCACGTGCGGCAACAGCTCATCCAAGATTGTCACGTCACCAACAGGCGTATAAACGCTGCGTGACGCTCCAACAGGCACCCCCAAGGCTCCACGCAACTGAGAGACGGCTGCTTCCCAGCTTGAAGCAGCAGGCAACATCTCCGGCGCTTCGGCTCGTGGCGTCATCTGCCGCAAATCGGGCCGCTCCAGCGTTTTCCAGTTGGGCTGATCAGCCACTTCCTTGGCGATTTTGGGCACCGTCACACCCGCTTTGCGGGCGGCATCGGCCAGGGCTTTTTCAGCGGCGCGCAACTTGGCCTCGGCCATCTGTTTGAGCACCAGCTCGCGGGCTTGACCGGCGTTGTAGGCAAAGCCGGGGGAAATGCCCTTGGGCACAAGAGACACCTCGCCTGTGCGCTGGTTGATATGCTCAAACTGCACCTCGGGCGGGCGAAACTTCTTAAAATAAGTACGGGCAACGGGCGCATTGGCGTTGTATTCCGCGCCTAACTGGCTGATTTCCTCTGGTTTCAGCTTTGAAAGAGGCTTTGCAGGGGCTTCTGTCCAACGCCTACTCTCGGAATACCCCCGCTCATAGTCCCGCTGCGATAGCGGAATCACCCGGCAGCGGCAACGATAGCCATTGGGCGGGAAATGGCTCTGCCAAAAAGGATCATCCACCGGCAGCACCACGTTGTGCCAGGCAGCATGCTGTGGGCGAACGCGATCATCGTCGCGCGTGACGTAGCGCAAGTCGCTTGCAGCAGAAACATGGGCAGGCATGGGCTTATTCGTTTTCCACGCCAGCAGCTGGCGCTGGCCGCCTTGGAACACAGCGGCGTGACGCTGGATTGGCAGATTGATGATTGGCTGGTGCCTGCCCAGGTATGGAGCCACCAGGGCACGCCTTTGAGCGCCGTGCTGCGCGTGGCCGATGCGGCCGGGGCCGTGGTGCAAAGCCACCGCACCGCTGACACCCTGATCGTGCAGCCCCGCTACGCGGCCATGCCCTGGGAATGGGCCAACACGCCGCCTGCCTTGCAACTGCCCATTGGCTACTGCACCACCGAGAGCCTGGACGAGCAGCGCCAGCCGCTCTACAACGCCATCTACACCAGCGGCACCGTGGCAGGCCAGGTGCACCGCACCAAACGGGCAGGCACGGCCGGTGACCTGGAGGCAGCGATGGTGACCGATGCCTTGCTGACCGAGCGCGCCGCCCACCTGCAACGTGCCCGAAGCATTTTGGGCGCAGCCGGTTGGCAGGCCCAGGTGGGCCTGGCACTGCCGCTGGATACAGCGCCGGGTGCGCCGGGCCTGCTCGACGTGGGCACCTTGGTTGAGATTGATGACACAGGCGGTGCCTGGCGCGGTTTGGTTCGCGGTGTGAGCATCAGCGCCGGTGCGCGGCCGGGCGTGCGCCAGTCGATCAAGCTGGAGCGCCACTTGCATACGGAGGCCGCATGAGCACTGACATCTACCGCCGCCTGCTCAATCTGCTGCCTGCCCAGCCCTTGCTGGTGGGCGAGATCGCAGGCATCTACCCAGACGGCGCGGCCCAAGTCACCCTGCTGGACGGCGCGGCCCAAGTCACCCTGCTGGGCGGCGCGGGCGAAGTGCGTGCGCTCAATCCGGCCAAGCTGGCCAAGGGCACGCGCTGCTTTGTGCGTGGCGACGCCATCATCGGCAGCGCGCCTGCCTTGCCATATGAGGAGGGAGAGATTTAGACCCAAAAAAGACGGGCGGTTGGCTGCGGTGCTACCAACACCACGGCCATCCCCTAAGAGCCTGTTTACGATCTTTTGATGCGTGCATCCTGAGGACATGCGCCAAAGAGCATACCCCAGCGACATCAGCCGTGAGCGGTTCGAGCAGATCCTTCCAATTCTGGAGCGCAGGCACGCAAACGCACCAAGCTGCGCAGCGCGGTTCTGTACTTGCTGCGCACCGGCTGCCAATGGCGGGCACTGTCCGGGCATCAGCACAAACCCTGCGCATCGCGCAAGGCCAGTATCTTGGTGCTGATACCCCCTCGTGAGCTTCCTGTGGCCCGGCTTTGAGCTCACTTTTGCGCCCTGTGCGTGGCGGTGAACTTTGACGATCGTGGCATCAAGCATCGCGCCGAATCATCAACTCCCAATCCATTCATTGTCCCCTTTCCTGTGTATAGGGATCGTACACGCCCGGCGACCCTGTAACCTTGCGTGCCCAGCCCAAGGCCGGCTAACACACGAGCTCCGGTGCCCGCGCATACATGGCTCCAAGCGTCCGCGCGGCCGGCTGCACATCTTTGTTCATCGCCAAGGCATGGCCACGCAACTCCGTACTCAAAATATTCAGCGCTGCCGACTGCACGTCGCGCAGCCCGTTCTTGATACCGAAGATCGGGTTGTACTACGTGTTGATGGCCGAAAAATAGCGCGTCACCGTACCGGCGCTGCGCATCAACCAACCCAGTTGCTCTGCATCCAGACCCTTGAGCGATTCCACCATCTGCATGGCACGCTCATTGCTCTCGTTGGACACGACCGCCCGATCCTACCCGCCCAGGCACACGGCAAACACATTGCCTCAGCTCTTGTAATTCGTATCGAGGCGCACCACCATCTAGCCCGTTTTCTTGTCCAAGGCCCTGACCTGCAGCACCTTGTCCACCGCCTTGAAGTAATAGCTTGTTAGACAGCGCCGGGAAGTCGCGCAAGCTCCGCTTCCTTCTTTGTGGCAAACCGTTTGGACGTGCGCACACCACCACGCTCAACCTCGGTGCGCCACTTGTCATCAATCTTTCGGAAATAAGCTACGAACACTTCCAAAATTCGGCGGGATTTTGGCGAGATTGTGACATGTAAAACGGCGAAAAACACTGGGGAATAACGAAAAACACTGAGCATCCATACAAATGAATGGAAACAAAAAAGCCCTGAAACCCCAAGAATTTCAAGGCTTTATGTAATTTCGGATGAGAATCCTGTAAATTGTCTTGGTGCCGTCGGCGAGACTCGAACTCGCACAGCTTTCGCCACTACCCCCTCAAGATAGCGTGTCTACCAATTTCACCACGACGGCTGTTGGTTGGAGCGCATCTGTTTTTCAATCTTGCGCGCATCCAAGCAAGCAGCGATTGTAATCGCAATTCTTTCAAGATGGCTGGGGAAAGTGCGATTTCTCATCCCAGCCTTTTTCTACCTTGCCCAATCAACAAGCAAGGCAACGCCAAGCTTTTGCTTATTTCTGAGCAGAAGCGGCTGGTGCAGTACCTGGAATCATCGAAGCCGCATCACCGCTGGCTGGAACAGAGGCGGCAGACGCTGCAGCAGAAGCCGCACCTGCAACCGATGCTGCCGTGCTTGGCAGCGTTGCCGTTGGCGCCGCTTTGGGCAGGCGATCCAGCACGCTGGAGCCGCCCGCATTGCCGCGATTGCCGTAATAGGCCAATACCAGCGTGCAAGCGAAAAAGACAGTGGCCAAGACCGCCGTGGTGCGCGACAAGAAAGTAGCGCTACCCGATGAGCCAAACAGGCTGCCCGACGCACCACTGCCAAAAGTGGCGCCCGCTGTGGCGCCCTTGCCTTGCTGCATGAGGATCAAGCCGATCATGACCAGGGCAGAGATGACCTGCACCACCAGCAGAATGTTGAAAAGAATGTTCATGGGATGTTTGAAACGAATATGAAAATGCACCAATTCTGTGCATGAATCGCAGGCGCAAGCCACTTTTCAGTGCTTGCGCGAAAACTGCGCATTTTACTGAGCTGCCGCGATGATGGCCAAAAAGTCTTGAGCCTTGAGCGAAGCGCCACCAATCAAGCCGCCGTCAATGTCGGGCTGGGCCAACAGCTCGGCTGCGTTCGCAGCATTCATGCTGCCGCCGTACAGAATGCGAATCGCGCCCGCTTGATCGGTCGCTGCCTGCAGCTGCTTGCGCAGCACGGCATGCACCTGTTGCGCCTGTTCGGGCGTGGCTGTGTTGCCAGTGCCGATGGCCCAAACCGGTTCGTACGCCACCACAATGTCATTCACGCTACTACCCACCAAGTGCACCACAGCAGCCAGCTGGCGGCGCACGATGTAATCGGTCATGCCCTCGTCGCGTTCGCGTTGGGTTTCGCCTACGCACACGATGGGCGTGATGCCCGCTTCAAGCGCGCGCTTGGCTTTGATGGCGACATTGGTATCGGTTTCTGCCTGATGCATGCGGCGTTCGCTGTGGCCAACGATGGAATAGCGCACGCCAAATTCCTTGAGCATTTCGGCCGACACATCGCCCGTGTAAGGCCCGTTTTCGTGTTGCGACACGTTTTGCGAGCCCAACGCAATCACGTTTTGCCCAGCCAGCAGGCCATGCAGCTGCGGCAAGTAAACAGATGGCGCACACACGGCTACATCGCATGCAGGTTGCCCCACGCCAGCGAGCACGCCTTGCATCAAGGCCTCGTTAGCGGCCAAATTGCCGTTCATCTTCCAGTTGCCAACGATGAGTTTTTTCGTCATGGATGTCACTCCCAAGTCAAAACGATTTTGCCGATGTGCTGACCCGATTCCATCAGGGCATGCGCTTGCGCAGCTTGCGCTGCAGCAAATGAGGCATGGATGACCGGACGCACCCGGGCTTGCTCAATCCAGGGCCACACGGTTTGCCGCAGTTGTTGGGCAATAGCCGCCTTGAAGGCATGGGGTTGGCTGCGCAGCGTGGTGCCGATGAGGCTGAGGCGACGCATCAAGACGGTAACGGCGTTGAAAGACGCATCTTTGCCACCTTGCACCGCGATGATGAGCAGCTTGCCATCGGTTGCCATGCACTGCACATTGCGCGCCACGTAGCTGCCCGCCACCATGTCGAGCACCACGTGGGCGCCACGATCTTGCGTGATGGCTTTGACTTGCTCAACAAAGTCCTGCTCGCGGTAATTGATGGCGTAATCTGCGCCCAGTTGCAAACAGGCCGCGCATTTTTCGGCGCTGCCAGCGGTAACGATCACCTGCGCGCCCACGGCCTTGCCCAGCTGGATGGCCGTGGTGCCGATGCCGCTGCTGCCGCCATGCACCAGCAAGGTTTGCCCGGCTTGCAAGCCGCCGCGATCAAACACATTGCTCCAAACGGTGAAGAAAGTTTCGGGCAGGCAGGCGGCTTCTTGCAGACTCAAGCCTTCAGGCACCGGCAAACAATGCGCGACTGGGGCCACTGCGTATTGGGCATAGCCACCGCCCGCCAGCAAGGCGCAAACGCTCTGCCCCATTTGCAAGCCTGCGGCCTGCATGGCCGCCGCATCGCCCCCCACAATGGTGCCGGCCACTTCCAACCCCGGCAGCGGCGAGGCGCCAGGCGGCGCGGGGTAATGGCCTTTGCGCTGCACCACATCGGGGCGGTTCACGCCCGATGCGGCCACGCGAATCAGCACCTCACCCTCGCCCGGCGTGGGTACAGGCTGCTGCACCAGTTCCAGCACCTCCGGCCCGCCGGGTTCGCGGATGGCAATGGCCTGCATCATGGCCGGCCAGTGACCACTGGCCGTAGGAGCAGAGGTAGGCATGGAAGCGCCTGCGCTGCTCATCAGATCACTTCGGGGCCAGCGCCTGCTTCGCCGCCGTTGCCACGATCATTGCGCTCACCGCGATCGCCACGATCAGCACGCTCCGTGCGTTCGGGGCGCTCGATCAAGGCTTTCATCGACAGTTTGATGCGGCCTTTTTCATCGGCCTCCAGCGCCTTGACGCGAA
>JAUMXD010000080.1 GCA_030529305.1 Allobrachymonas sp. | reverse complement strand
GGATTTGAAATCCAGCGCCCACCAGGCAGCCGGAGCATCGCCCTGCGCTTGGCGGTGCACCAGCCGGTCGATGCGCCAGCATTGGCCCTGCCAGGCGATGTCTACCTCGTTGGCTTGCCAGTCGATTTGCGTGGGGTCCCAGGCCCAGGCGCCTTCGCCTTGCAGAATGGCTTGCGCGCGGTGCAGCACCTGTTCGATCTGTTGCGGGTTCAAGCCGTATTGCAAGGCCAGCGCCTGCCCGGCCGCTTGCTGTTGTTGCGCATCCAGCGCTTGGCCGACGCGCTGCCATTCCAGCACTTTGTGCATGGCTTCGCCCAAAGTGGCTTGTAGCTGCCGGGCCGTATCGGCCGGGGGCATGAGTGGCAAGGGGCTGGCAGGAACTTGGCTGGATGCGTCGGCCGCGTTGGCGAGGGCGTTTGGCAGTTGGGGCAGCTCAATGGTGCGTGGCGTGCGTGCCTTTTGTTCTGCTGCGGGCTGATCGGTCTGTGCGTCGGTTGGATGCTTGGCGTTGCGATCCGATTCGCCTAAAACCGTGGCCGCCAGCTCGGCGGGCAAAGCCACCGTCCCATCGTCTTGCAAAGCCAAGGGCTGAGCCAGGCCGGTTTGCTGCATTTGCTGCCACCAGCTTTCGGGGTGGCCGTTGTGTGGCTCGCTGGCCGAAAGCGCCAGCACGCGCGCGGCGCGCGTCATGGCCACGTACCAGGCGTTGTGCTCTTCGCGGCGGGCTGCGGCTTTTTCCTGATCGAGCAGGGCCTGGGCCGAAGGCGGCGGCGTGCGGCCACTTTCCAGAAACACCAGTTGCTGCGGGTGCTCGTGCTGGCCGGGCCAGTCGATCAGGATGTCCATGCTGCGGGTTTTGTCGCGCTCGGCATCGCTGTTGAGCAGCAGAACGAGCGAGGCCTCCAGCCCCTTGGCCCCATGCACGGTGAGCAGGCGCACGGCCTGCGGATTGGCTTCGGCCGGCGCGCGTTCACTGCTGGCCGCCGCGCGCAGGGCGCGCACCCATTCGTAGGGGTTGGGGTAGCGGCCCCCGTCCAGCGCCAGGGCTTGCATGGGCAGGGCGCGCAGGCGTTGCAGCAGGGTGTGGCGCTGGGCGGCGGGGACGCTGGCGGCATAGCGCGCCAGCACGTCGCCATCGCGGTAGATGGCATCGAGCGCATCGTGCGGCGGCAACTGGTGCAGCCATTGCTGCCAGCGGCGCAGGGTGGCGGCCCAGGCGGCAAAGGGGTGTGACGTGGCTTGCGGGCTGGCATCGGCTGCCGGCGCTTGTTGCAGCAGCCAGTTCAGCCAACTGGGCTGGGCGCGTGCGTGGCTGGGGGTGCTGGCCGTTGCGGCTTCTGCGTCTTCAGCCGACGGCGCGGCTTGAACGGCTACGGCCACGTCCACCAATTGATCGTCGCTGGCGTTGAACAGCGGCGACTTGAGCGCGCGCGCCAGCGAGAGGTTGTGCGCAGGTGAAACGAGCGCATCGACCAGGGCCACGATGTCTTGCACTTCGGGGAAGTCGGCCAGGCGGGTTTTTTCGGCCAGCTCGGCGTGGATGCCGTGCTCGGCCAGCGCCTGGCGCATGACGAAAAGCGGCTCGTTCTTGCGCGCCAGCACCAGCACCTCGCTGGGCGGCAGGCCCGCGTGCAGCCACTGCGCCAGCCAGGCGGCGGCCTGCTGGCATTCGCGCGCGCGCAGCGGCTCTTGCGCCTCGGTTTGCGGGGTGGTGAGGCTGTTGCGCCAAGGCTGGCCGCTCAAGGCCTTGGCTGGGGCAGCTGCGGGTGTTTCGGCATCGCTTTCTTTGGCGGGCCGCTCGATGCGCGGCAGCGCCAGCACTTGGCCTGCGGCGGTGGATGCGGTGGTGTGCGCACGAAAGTCGGCAAAGGCTTGCGCCTCTTGCGCGGCCTGCATCACGGCGTTGACGGCATCGATCACCGGCTGGGCGTTGCGCCGGGTGTGGTCGCAACTGAGCACGTTGCCGCCCAGCCCTTCCTGCACGAACTGGCGCGCGGCGGCAAACACTTCGGGCGCGGCGCGGCGAAAGCGGTAGATGCTTTGCTTGGGGTCGCCCACGATGAAAACGCTGGGCGCTTGCCCGGCACCGGCGTAGCTTTGCAGCCAGGCGTAGAGCGCCTGCCATTGCAGGGGGTTGGTGTCCTGGAATTCGTCGATCAGCAGGTGGCGCACCTGGGCGTCGAGCCGCTCTTGCAGCCAGCCGCTCAAACTGGCGTCTTGCAACAGAGTGCGTGCGGCGCTTTCGATGTCGTTCATGTCGATCCAGCCGCGGCTGCGCTTGAGTTGCGCATAGCAGCGGCACAGCAGGCGGCTTAAACGGAGCATGCGTTGCTGGTGCTGCCAGCCTGCATGCTGGATGAGGGCTTGCTGCACCTGCAAGGCGGCGTCTTGCGCGGCGCGCACGGCTTCCAGATTGGGCACGTTCTGGCTGAACTTGCGTGGCTCGCCTTTGTCGGTAAACAGAGCGGTCCAAACCGCGCGCCAGTCGGCGTTGCTCACGCCTTGTTCCAACTCGCTGCCCTTGGCTTGGAAAGAGGGAGCCTTGGCGGTGCCCAGTGCCTGTGCGGCTTGCAGCAGCACATCGCGGCCCGCTTCGCGTTGCAGCAGCCAGTCGCTGGGCGTGTCCAGCCCCTGCATGGCCGGAAAGTGCTCGGCAAAGTGCGGCACCGATTGTTCCAGCACGCCAGCGGCATCGGCCAGGGCCAGCTCGGTGCGTTTGTTCAAAGCTTGGCTCAGCGCCGTGTGCACCTGGCTGCGGCCGTGGGTATCGATCAGGGCCTGGTAATCAGCCAGCGCTTGTTCGTCGTGCAGCACGGCGGCGTGAAAGGGTTGCCACACCAGCGGCACGATGCGCGCATCGTTTTCGATCAGTTCATATTCGGTGGGTAGGCCCAGTTGCTGTAGCACCTTGAGCGGCGCAGCCCGCAGCAGGGCCGAAAACCAGCTGTGAAAGGTGCGGATCTGCACCGGCCGCCCCTGTTGCAGCAAATGGCGGTACAGCTCTTGCAGGGCCGGGGCCTGCTGTTGCGCTTGCTCGGGCGGCAGGCCGCGGCTTTCCAGTTGTTTTTGCAGATCGGCCAGGGGTTGGCGCGAGAACGCCTCAAGCCATTCTTGCAGGCGCGCGCGCATTTCGGCCGCGGCCTTTTTGGTGAAGGTGATGGCCAGAATCTGCTCGGGTGCAGCGCCTGCCAGCAGGGCGCGCACCATGCGCGAGACCAGCATCCAGGTTTTGCCAGCGCCGGCGCAGGCCTCGACCACGGTGGATTGCGCAGGGTGGCAAGCCAGGGCGTAAAAGCGGGCGGCCTCAGCAGGCTGGCCGTTGATGCGGTAGGCCGGGGCGGATGAAACCGGGAGTGATGTTTTGGGTGGCGATGTGTTCATGCGGTGGGTGCTTGTTCTTCTCGAAAGTCGCGCCGGCACAGGCCGCGCGCAGCGCAGCTGTCGCACACGCGGCCCTGGCCCAGCGCGGGCAGCGCCACGCCAGCGGCAATGGCGCTCAAATCCTGGGCGATGCGCTGCAAGAGCGGTGGCACGTGGGCGTCTGCTTCGGGCTGTTCTTGCAGGGTGGTGCTGCCGTCTTCGCCAATCGTGAGGTAGGCGGCGCGCACGGTTTCGCCCGCTTCGGGCGCGAGCAGGGCGGCGTAGAACAGCAGCTGCGCATGCTCGTCGGGCTGGCGGATGCGCGCGCGGATTTGCTGTGCGTTGCCGCTTTTGTAGTCGAGCAGCCAGCGGGTGTGGCTGCCATCGGTGCTGCGGTCGATGCGGTCGATCACGCCCACCAATTGCACGGGCTGCGTTGGCAAGGGTGTGCCATCGGAATCAGCTTCAGCCATTGGCAAGGGGCGCTGCAAGCGCACTTCGCCTTGTTCGTAGCGGGTGTGGGCGGCGTGTTGCAGCAGCCAATCCAGATAACCCTCGCGCAGTTTGTGCCAAGCCATTTGATAGGGCAAAAAGGCGGCGGGGTCGAGTTGCTGTTCGCGCGCGGCTTGGGCAGCGGCTGCGTCCAGCTGCTCGATCAGTTCAGCGCGTGGGTGGCTGGGCAGGGGCTGCTCGCTTTGGGCCAGCGCTTCGTGAAACAGGTGCAGCGTGCGGTGCAGCCAGATGCCGAAGTCGCGCTTTTCCAGTTCGACATCGAGCTCGGGCACTTCTTGCAGGCGCAGTTGGTTCAGCGCAAAAAAGCGATAGGGGCAGGCGCGCAAGTTGCCGTAGCTGCTGGCCGAAATCTGCCGCACGGGCAGGCGCTGGCCCACAGGCTGCGGGGCGCGGATTGGGTGCGGCGTGATCGTGCGCAGCAGGCGCGGGTCGGCCGCAGGCTCGATGCGGCGCGCGCTGGCATCGGTATGCAGCTGCCATTGCAGCAACAGGGGGCTGGGCAGCAGTTCGGCATCGCCATCGCTGTGGCAAGTGAGCAGATCCAGCTCGGCAAAGGCCAGCACGCTGGCCCACAGGCGCTGCTGCGCTTGCTGGGCCTGCGCCCGGTCGGGCAGGCCCAGCAGCGTGCGCTGCGCTTGCGTCCACAGGCCCGGCAAATCGGGCGCGGCGGGTAGGCGGTCGGCATCGCAGCCGGGCAGGATGACGGTGGCAAAGGGCCGTGCCAGCAGCTGGCTGGCAGGCACGATGACCACATCCGCAGGCCCGGTGCAGGGCGGGGTGAAGTGCGCGCTTTCCAGCACCTGCGCGGCCCAGTGCATGAAGGCATCCAACCCCCAGGGGGCCGTGGGCAAGGGCAGGGTGGTGGGCGCAGATGCGACGCTTGCACCGCTTGCCGTCATGGGATCGGGCCAGTGCAGGGCGCGCAGCAGGGCAAGTCCTGCCGCGTCTTGCGCGAGCCAATCCCAGGCGCCGCAGGCTTGCAAGACGTGCTGCACGGCCAGCAGCCAATCGGCCAGTGGGCGGCTGGCTTGCAGGCTGCTGCGCCAGGTGTTGATGGTGTGGGCCAAAGCCGCGGCCGGGTGCTGCCAGCCGCGCCAAAAGCCTGGCCCCGGCCATTGGGCACAGCCTTTTTGGCGCAGCAGGGCTTCGATGGCTTGCACATCGGTTTGTGAAACAGCTGGCAGGGCCATTGGCAAGCTCATCTGCGCGGGCGTTGCGCCAGATTGGGTGGCAGCAGTTGGCGTCGTGTTGCCGTTTGGCAAGGGGGCTGGCAGCAGCTTGAGCCAAGCCAGCACGGCATCGCTGCTGGCTTTGGGAGCGCAGGCGCGCAGCAGGCCCATCAGCTGGCTGGCAGCCACGGTGGTGGACAGTTTCCAGCCCGGCTCGTCGCGCAGGTGCAGGCCGTGGCCTGCCAGCAAGGCGCGGATGCGGCGGGTGAGCGCCCGGTCGGTATCGGCCAAGGCGACCAGGGGGGCAGGCTTGGGCGCTGTTTCTGCTGTGCGCGTTTCTACAGCATCGCTTGGCGGCTGCGGTGCGCGGCGTTGTTGCACGGCATGCAGCACACAGGCGGCCGTGCGTTGGGCCATGTCTTCCAGATCGCGCGCGGTGTGCAGCCGCGCGGGAGGCAGGGCGGGCAGCGATGTTTGCAGTAGCTCGCTGCCGTTGATGTGGCAAACAATCTGGGGGCGGGCGGCGCTGGCGATGTCGAGCAGGCGGGTGCTCAAGGGGTCGTCTTGCAGGCCCGAAACAAAAATCAACGCCTGCAAATCGTCAGCCGCTACGGCATCGAACAGCGCATCGCTGGCGTAGGCGGAGTGCCCGGCCCAAGCCAAGGCCAGCAAGGCGATTTGCTGTTCGTATTCCAGCGCGGGCACGGGGGGGGCCTGCAGGGCCGTTTGCATGCGTGCGGCCCAGGCCATGCGTTCGGTCGGGGGTTGGGCGGCCGCCACGCCCGCCAGTTGCAACGCGGCTTCGCGCACGCGCGGAGCCAGCCATTGCGCTTGCTGATGCAGGCCGGCTTGTTGCAGCAGGCGCTGGGCCACCAGCAAATCGCGCGCGGGGTCGAACGAGAGGTCGGTTTCATCCGCCGCAAAGGGGCGCAGCCGCTGCGCCCAGCTGGCGGTGGTTTCAAACCGGGGCAGCAGCGCGCAGGGGTGCTGCTGCGCCCAATGTTGACGGGCCCATTGCTGACGTGCAATCGGCAACAACTGGGCAAAGGGCAGCAACACCACGCTGTGCGCCGGGTTGGCCGCGCATTGCTGCAAAT